>QHOF01000009.1:0-9605 GCA_003219335.1 Verrucomicrobiota bacterium
AAACGGATTAACCGGAGAAACCGCGACACTGGCCCGCCGAGTCCGATCTTCTCATCTCGTCGCATCGCAGAGAGCTTTACAGAAGGCAACGAAGAAAACGAAGATTCAATTTGGATTGGAAACAGATTCTCTTCGTTAGCATTGTTTCCTTCTGTTCGTCTGTTTTACCTGGACATTCGGCGATCGCTATCTAGCAAAGCTCGCAACTTTTGGCTCGCGTCGGATAAAATTGGCGTGCCGTGCGCAAAAAGAATTCGCTCAGCCTTGTAATCCAGAAGTTTTCGCAACGACCGCCGCATTTGCTTTTGGTTCGAGCAGTACTTCGCAGGCAGAAACGTGAAGCCATACGGTTCGAAATTAATCAGCACATCGCCGATGATGAATGTCCCGCCGTCTGGCGCGTAGTGCAGAGCAATCTCACCGTCTGCTGCGCCTTCAAGGGCAATCACGATCAGTTCTTCATAAATTTTGTCACCGTCGGCAACGCTTCTGAATTGCAGCGGCGGCTTATGGGGAAATGCCTCGCCACGTGCGAAAATCGGAACCGAATATTGCTCGGCAAATTTCTCCAAGCTGCGGTGATGATTGGAATTTGTCACAATAATCCCCGCAACCGAATTGGAACCGATCAATTCGGAGAACACTTCGCTTTGAAGTGGAATCGGATCGATAAAATACGCTCCTCCAGGCGTCCCGAGGCAAGTCGAGTATAGCTCCGCTTTGACAGTGGAATCGTAATCGTGCCAAATCGCGATATTCGGAGCGATTCGATCGAAATCAGACGCTGGTCGCACAGGCTGCCCCTCATCCTTCTGGATTTACCGGGAAATGCTTGTTCTTCAGATACTCAGGCACACGTTTCGTTTGCTCCATTTCGATCTTTTCGGTTGCGGCATTCAGCGCGTCGTAAGCTTCGCGGCTTTTGGGCGCGTGGCACATATAGGCGGTGGCGTGCGCGAGCGGGATGCGCGCTTCGGGCATGCCAACAAACTCCACTGCGTGTTGCGTCGCGATCGCGAGCGGCAACGCTTCCGGGTCGGCAAGGCCGATGTCTTCGCTGGCGAAAATGACAATGCGCCGGGCGATGAAGCGGAAGTCTTCCCCGGCATGGAGCATTTTCGCGAGCCAATACATCGCGCCCTTTTCGTCGGACGCGCGCATGCTTTTGATGAAGGCGCTGATGGTGTCGTAGTGCGCGTCGCCGGCGCGATCGTACACGACCGCTTTCTGCTGGATGCTTTCTTCGGCAACTGCGAGCGTGAAATGAATAGTAGGGCGAGCGTCTTCGCTTGCCCTTTTCTCAGACGCAACCGAGGACGGTCGCGCTACCTTGGGCGGCGTGGTCAGCACGCCAATTTCGAGCGCGTTTAAGCATTTTCGGGCGTCGCCGTCGCTGAGCTTTGCGAGATGACGGCGCGCATTCTTGTCCATTTTGACGTTGTAATTTCCAAGGCCGCGCTCTTTATCGGCCAACGCGCGATCGATCACCTCTTCGAGTTGTTCGACGCTGAGCGGTTCGAGTCGAAAAACCTGCGAGCGGGAGACCAGCGCGCTGTTCACATAAAAAAACGGATTGTAAGTGGTCGCGCCAATCAGCTGGAGATTTCCGGTTTCTACGTCGGGCAACAGAATGTCCTGCTGCGCTTTATTAAAATGATGGATCTCGTCGATGAACAGAATCGTCTTTTGTCCGGATGTCCGGAGGCGATTCGTAGCCGACGCGATTACGCGCCGCATTTCGGCGACGTTGCTTTCCACGCCGCTGATTCGAATGAATTTCGCATGCGTCATCTCCGCAATGATGCGCGCGAGCGTTGTTTTCCCGCTGCCGGGCGGGCCGGAGAAAATCACTGACGGCAAGCGATCCGCTTCAATTGCGCGTCGCAAAAGTTTGCCAGGTGCCAAAATATGTTCCTGGCCGACAAATTCCGCGAGCGAGCGCGGACGCATACGCGTAGCGAGTGGCGGGGCGCGGTCCGCGCTTTGGATGTCGAGTTCTTCTCTCTCGCCAAAAAGATCCTGCACGAAGGAAATTACGGTGTGCTCCTGATGCAGGCAATCAAGGAGCGGCGGTCTCCAGTCCGCCGCTGGGCGATCTGCCGACTTCGGTCGCCGCGGCGACCTTCGGCGCACCAAGGGAGATCCCCCCGGCTTGAGTTTCGCAGGCAGGATTGCCTGCGTCACGATCTTGAGACAGGCCGCCGGCCCACGTAAGCTCGCATGCGCACATGAAACGCATTCTAGTGGCTGTTGATTTTTCAGACGCAACGCCGGGCGTGATCGACATTGCGCGACAGCTCGCCAGAGCTCTGGACGCGGAGATTCACCTCGTGCACGTGCGAGAACTCACTGCGACGATCGCGCCGGGCGCTCTCGGGTACGGTCTTGCTGGAATGCCCGAGCTTGCGCCTGTCTCAGGCGTGCCGGTCGTCGGTTTTGACTCCATGCCGCAGACGATTCCAGAAGGCGAAAGTCAAAAGTCGCAGCTTGCGCAATGGGAAAAAGAAATCGCTCAAGCGGGCCTCAAGGTGACGTTGCACCAGCCGACCGGAGCGGTCGCAGAAGAAATTTTAAATCAAGCAGACGCGATTAATGCCGACCTCCTCGTGATGGGAACGCATGGGCACGGCGCCATGTATCATTTGCTTGTAGGCAGCGCGACCGAAGGCGTTCTCAAACACGCGATTCGCCCCGTGCTACTGGTGCCAAGCCCAAAGTCTTGAGCACCGGAGTAAATTTCAAACTCATTGCCCCTTCGGCTTCAGCAAAAGCGGCAGAGCACTGCCGCACTCCACAACGTGGCCGTTCTTGCTAGCGTATATCAAGCGCTTGCGTTTTGGAGTGCGGCGGCGCACCGGCGCTTTTCGATTGAAAGAAAGCTCACAATTGCGATTGAAGCTTGCCTTGCTCGCGCTGGATGAGCGAAAAGCCGGTGCATGAAACTGGCGACCATGCCACGCCAACCATTTGTTGGCTTGGCGGCAATGGCCGCCGTGGGAATTATTTTCGCGGAGTTCTTCTCGCTTTCCAGTTTCGTCCTGACCGCGCTCGCGATATTTACTTTGGTTTGTGCAATCGCGGTACTCTACTGGCCGAGACTGGTCGCGACCTACGTCATCGTCGGAGCTGGTTTTTTCCTGTTGCACAATTTCACCACCCGGGACACAGAAGGCCAGCAGCTCGTCGCTGAGCTTGGCAACCGGCCACGAGTCGTCACAGCAACTGGCGCAGTGATTACTGAGCCAAAGGTCGCGCCGAATGGATTTGCGACGTTCATGCTCAAGCTGGAATCGATTGATCTCGAAGGAAGAAACGAACGAACGGACGCCGTCTGGCAGGTTCGCTGGCGAGGCGCTCCTGAATTCGGCGACGAGCTAAAGCTTTCTGGAACTGCCGAGCCGATCGCGCCGCCGCGCAATCCCGGCGAGTTCGACATGCGCGCTTATCTGGCGCGGCATGATATCGGTCGAATGCTGTTCGTTCGGTACGCGGAGGACGGCACGCTGATTGGCCACGGCGGCGGCAATCCGGTCCTGCGCGCTGCACAAGCGTCGCGCACATGGATGCAAAACGCGTTGTGCCGCGGCTTGGAGCGCTCTGTCGTGATCTGGAAAACGCGCCGGAGGTGAAAAGTTTTCTCAGCGGGATCGTGCTTGGCCTGAGGCATCAAACGCCGGAGGACATCGAAGAACCATTTCAACAAACAGGCACACTTCACCTGTTCGCCGTTGCCGGTCTGCACGTAGGAATTGTTGCGACTCTTCTTTGGATGCTGGCAACGGTCGCTCGGCTTTCACGTAAAACAGCGGCCGCGCTGATCATTCCGCTGCTTTCCTTTTACGCGGCAGTGACCGGCCTGCACATATCAAGTGTGAGAGCCGCCACGATGGCTTCGGTCCTCATCGGCGGTTTATTTTTCGAACGCAAGGTTTTCCTGGCAAACAGCCTGGCGGCAGCGGCGTTTTTCATTCTCTGCTGGAACACGAACGAACTGTTTTCCACTGGTTTTCAGCTGTCCTTCGCAGTCGTCGGCGCGATTGTTTTGTTTGCGGATCCGTTCTTTAGATTTTTGCAACGTTGGGGCGCGGTCGATCCTTTCCTGCCGCCAACTCTTCTGCGTGGTCCGCGCAGATGGATGCACTCCGGATATGAATGGCTCTGTGGCGGAGTATCTGTCTCGCTTGCAGCGTGGCTTGGCTCCCTGCCACTAATCCTCTGGTATTTCCACCTGGTTACGCCGATTTCGTTGCTCGCGAATCTCGTAATAGTTCCTATCGCGTTTTTCGTTCTGGCCGTTGCGCTGCTTTCGCTGATCGCTACGCCGCTTCTCCCGTGGCTCGCTGTTATTTTCAACAATGCCAACTGGGCGCTCGCCACACTGGTCATCGGCATCGTCCATCTGTTCGCGCAAATTCCTGGCGGCCATTTTTATGTCGGGCCGCTGGACTGGGGCAAAAACTCGCCGGCCAAAATCACGGTGCTGGACGTGGGCGCAGGCGCGGCGGTTCATTTGCGAACAAATGGCCGGGACTGGTTGTTTGATTGCGGGAGTGAGCGCAGCTACGAGCGCGTCGTCCGCGAATATTTGCACTGGGCCGGGGTGAACCGGCTCAGCGGGTTGTTCCTGACCCATGGCGACTCGCTTCACATCGGCGGCGCAGGAGAATTGCTGCGCGATTTTCCCCGCGCGCATCTCATCGACAATCCCGCGCCCGATCGCTCTTTTGTTCATCGGGAGCTGCAACGCTTGCTGAAGCAACGCGGGCGCAACGTGGACGAATTGGCTGCCGGAGACGATTTCCGTTTGTCGCGCAAAATGACCGCACGTGTTCTTTTTCCGCCCCGCGGTTTTGCAGCAGCGACTACAGATGATCAGGCAGCAGTTATACGCTTATTCGTCGCGCCGGTGAACTTCGCTTTGTTCATGTCCGACAGTGGCACAGACACGGAGCGGGCACTGTTGAAGAATGGCTTCGACGTGCACAGCGACATCCTCATCAAAGGTCAACATCACTCCGGATTTTCGGGCTCCACGCCGTTTCTCGACGCGGTGCGGCCACAACTGATCATCGCCACTTCACAGGATTTCCCGGCACACGAACGGATCAGCGATGAGTGGGCTCAGCAGGTTCGCGCCCACGGAATTAAACTTTTTCGCCAGGACGAGACCGGCGCGGTGGAATTGAAGTTCTCCGGCAACCAATGGAGCGCCCGCGCTTATTTGACCGGTGAAACTTTTCGCAGCGTGAGCCGATGAATGGATGCCCCTTGTTCTTGGAACTTTCGTTCGAACTTTGTTGACGGAAGCGCCACGTCACCGGGATCGACAATTTCAAATTGCGGATGTGCGCGGCTGAGCCGTTTCATTTGCTGAGAGTAATCGAGCTGATCGGTCGCCACGCGCAACAAACCGTCGTGTTCCAACGCAGCGGCACCGGAATCCAAAAAGTCGCGCGTAAAAATCCGGCGGCGCTGATGCCGCCGCTTCGGCCACGGATCGGGAAACAAAAGGTAAAATGTTTCCACTGAATTTTCCGGTACCAGATAGCGCACGGCATCGGAAGTGTCCGCGCGCAGCACGCGCACGTTCTCGATCTTCTCAGCTTTGCGGCGCGCTTTCTCTACCCGTTTACTCAACCTCTCGATTCCGAGGAAATTTTTCTCTGGGAACTGCTTAGCCAACTCACAAAGAAACGAGCCATCACCGCAGCCCAGATCCACGTGCAGCGGCGCATTGCGCCCGAAAAGCTCCCCGACATCAAGACGCTCAATGGACAACTCTGGGGCCAGTTCGATCACGGAGGAAAATTGTCGTCACGCTCGGCTAATTCAACTCGTACGCAGTCGATGTGAGAAAAGTGCTGTCCGGCAAATTCGCAACGGCCGACCGTTTCGTGCTGTCTAAGGTCGCTCGGAACCCGATGTCATTCCGAGCGAAGTCGAGGAATCCCGTGGCACAAACCCTACCCTCAGAAAACTCGGCGCGATTTCTCGACCCGTTCGATTCGCTCAGCGCAGGGCTTTCGCTCGACATGACCATCGATTCATGAGACCGCTTCTAGCATGAAACTGACTGCCCTGGCCGCCATAGTGTTTTCAATTTTCACCCTCACTTTGGCGCAAGATTCATCGCGGAATCAAACGCAGACCGCAATTTTCGCGGGTGGCTGTTTCTGGTGCATTCAGCCAGCCTTCGACAAAACGCCGGGGGTCATTAAAACAGTAGTGGGTTATTGCGGCGGAACCGAGCCAAATCCGACTTACCAGCTCGTGTCCTCGGAAAAAACCAATTATCGAGAGTCGATCGAAGTCACTTACGACCCGGCGAAAATTTCCTATGAGCAGCTTCTCGACATTTATTGGCGCCAGATCGATCCCACCCAGGCCGATGGCCAGTTCACCGATGTCGGGCCGAGTTATCGCGCAGCGATCTTTTACGGCAACGCCGAGGAGAAGAAAATTGCCGAGGCATCAAAGGAGAAGCTCGCGCGCTCGGGGAAATTTAAGAAACCGGTCGTGACCGAAATTCTACCGGCAATGAGATTTTATCCAGCCGAGGCGTATCACCAAAAATATTACCAGCAGAACACGGAACACTTTGAAGCATTCGAGAAGGGATCTGGCCGGGTTTCCTTCAAGAAGAAAACCTGGGGCGAGTGATAACGCGCCGGTAGGGACGGCGCACTGCGCCGTCCGGACGCCGCAGCGCGGCGTCCCTACCACAATGCTGCGATTAGAGTCGCAACTACAGATCCACAACCTTCACACCTTCGCTCGCCGTGCGTTGGGCGTAGAGATCGCTCAGTCGTTTTGTCATCGGGCCGACTTTGCCGTCGCCGATCTGGCGATTGTCGATCCTGATCACGCCGGCCAGTTCGCCCATCGTGCCGGTGCAAAACATTTCGTGGGCACCGTAAATATCGACGACCGACAAGTCGGTCTCGATGCAGCGAATCTTTTCGGCAGCACAAATCTCGATCACCGTTGCGCGAGTAATCCCCTCGGGGCAAGCCACCACGCGACTGGTGGCCAGGTCGCCGCTTGCTCGCGATTTATCGGAGTTGCGCACGATGAACACATGCGTCGCGTTCGTTTCTGCGACAAAGCCGCGCGTATCCAGCATGAGCGCGTCGTCCGCGCCGGCGTTGTTTGCTTCGATTTTGGCCAGAATTGAATTGAGCAGGTTCGCGTGATGAATCCGCGGGTCGAGGACTTCTGGCGGCGGACGTCGGATTTTGCTCGTAATCAAAGTGAGCCCCGTCTTCGCGTAAACCGGCGCTTTATGTTCGGCGAGCACAATCAAGGTCGGCCCGCCTTGGTTCAGTCGCGGGTCCATGCCCGACGTGATTTTCACGCCGCGCGTGAGCGTCAGCCGAATATGCACACCGTCACGCATCTTGTTCGCGGCGAGCGTGCGTTTGATTTCCTCGATGATTTTTTCCCGCGGCGGAATTTCGGTGAACGACAGGGCGCGGGCTGAACGCTCCAACCGATCGAGATGTTCGTGGAGCTTGAAAATCCGGCCGTTGTACAGTCGCAAACCTTCCCACACAGCGTCACCACCCTGCACCGCCGAATCAAAGGGGCTGATTCCGGCCTTGTCGCGATGCACCAACTGGCTGTTGATGTTTACAATCAGATTGCGATTTCGTTCGTCGAATTTCTGAAGCATTGGTTTAACCGCGGATTACGCGGACAGCGCGGATTTTTGGTTGTAGGGCGTTTGTATCAAATGCCATCGAATCAACAACGCAGCCGATGTTCATAAAGCCTTTGATAACACTCGCAACAGCGATCGTAAATTTCGCGCAAGTGCGCTGGCACTTCAGCGTGTTTCGCGCGATACGGCCGAAACGAGGTCGTCTTTGCCACCTCGCCGTACCAATGCTTTGCCCAGATGCCGTCGGTCTCGCGTAATCCCGGCGGCCAGGACAGCATCGACTTGCTGAACTCCACGCCGACTGCCTCGCACAGGAGTCGCAGCATTCGCTCCGGATTTTCGAGCACATCTTTCGCATCGAGAACCGGCCGGATCGCATTCGTCTGAGCGCAAACAAAATCGAAAATCTCGGCCTGTTGCACGAACCCGAGATCTTCCAGCGCAGGGTCTTCTCGTTTTTTCACATACGAGGCAATTACTTCACGCGGGTCGCGAATAAGAAAACAGTTCGTCACTGCGCCGAGCCATTCTCGATCTATTTCCGGCAAAAAATGGTGTGCCATCTGTTTCTGAAAAAAAATCTGCTTACCGTTCGGGATCGGCCCGGTCAGGCGCGAAACGACTTTGCGCCAATCGGTTTCGCCGGTAGCGATCACTTCATCTGCGCCGGGATGCTTTTTGCTGGTCGCCTTTAAATAATACGCGTAAAACGGCTCATCGACCACCGAGGTATCAGCTCGATTGCCCCATGCGCGCATCATTGCAGTCGAGATGTTTCGCGGCCCAGACCACATCGCGATGCGAATGACCTCGGTGCGCGACATAAGAAAAAGATTCTAACCGGCGCGGAGGCTACTTTGAAATTGAAAATCCGAGGTCGAACGTGAGCGAAAGACCCAATTATGCCGCGCTAAGCTGAAGCAACTCGGCCATGCAAAAGCGGCGGAGCACCGCCGCACTCCAAAACGTGGCCGTAATTTTCACGCCCCGATCCGCGCTTGCGTTTTGGAGTGCGTGCGCTGCTGCGCCGCTTTGGGTTCCGGCCACTACACGAATTAGGTCTTCGCGAAAACGCCAATCAGCGGCCGACGCGATGGCGTCTTGGAGCGAAAATCGCTAACAAAACCGTTCTCGGTTCGGATCTCAACATGCCCCGCCGCGCGCTTGGCGTCATACACCAACACAGACCCGACTGGTGCTTCGTAGGGATTTGATACCGGGAGTTTCTTGAATCCGTAATTCTTCACCAGCTCCTGGCCGGCTTGTTTCGCCAGTGTCGTCTGCGGCCGGGACTTGACCACACCCGCGGCTACTAGCGCTTCCTTAACAAAATGCCAGCACTTGGAAAGTGAGTGTGCGTGGGCGCGTTCCTCGGCAATGCTAGCCGCTCGGCGCAGTTTTGGATCGACCTGTGTATCGAGCTTTGCAAGCGGCTGCACGATCTTCTTTGGATAATATTTATCGACAACGTCGGCGGAATGTTTTTTCCCGGAAGCATCGGTGTAATTAAACTTCGGCTTCGGCGCCGAGAAACCCAATGCCGCCGCCGGACGCGGGCAAAATGCCGCGCACCAGAGACTGATAACGATAATAGGGCAGATTTTTGGCATAAAACGCGCGTCCTCTCCATCAATTCGGCTCAGGCCGCAACTGATTTTTTTTAGAAAACGTAAATTTTTCATTTGACATCTGCCGAATGGCCGAATCGACCTTGAGGCGCAGTTCCGAAGCGGCTGCGAAAGAGCCGCGTTACATCGACGAGACCGATTCCACCATGCGCCGGCGCATTTTTGCATCGGGAAGCCGGCCAAGCCCCGCGGCCATGTTATCTTCCATATGCTGGGGATTGTTTGTAGCAGGTATCACGCAAGTGACCGCCGGATGAGCCACAATCCACTTCAGAAAGAACTGAGCCCATGATCGACAATCGATTTCGGCAGCCCAA
>QHOF01000009.1:9680-14461 GCA_003219335.1 Verrucomicrobiota bacterium
AAGCTCCTGGGCCAGCGGCAGGATGCGTTGTGCCGCTTCGGGTTCCATGACCGAGTAGTTGATCTGGACAAAATCGGGTTTTTGACTGCGCATGATTCTTTCTACTTCGTAAAAACCACGCGCCTGTGAATGGGTGATGCCTGTGTAACGGATGCGTCCCTTCGTTTTCCACTCACGAAGTGAAGACATCTGATTTTCGACATCGACCAAGTTATGGACCTGCATCAGCTCGATGCGCTTGGTTCGAAAGCGTTCCAGCGAGCGCTCCATCATCGCGATCCCGGCCTCTTTGCCCACCGTCCAAACCTTAGTGGCGATAAAGAGCGAGTCGCGCAAACCCAATTTTACGGCAAGCTCGCCGATTACGCCTTCGGCGCGACCATACATCGGCGAGGAATCAATCACGCGCCCACCGCGCTTCACGAACACGGAGAGCACTTCCGTGAGTCGTGTTCTGTTCTCTGCAGTGAGATTGACATCGAACACGCTCCAGGTTCCGAGCCCAATCACCGGAAGTTTCTCGCCCGAAGAAGGAATCGCTCGTGTCAACATATGTGATGATTGAGCTGCCTCTTGCGCGCTCAATCTGGGAATCTGCAATAGCAAGCCGGCTGCACCGGCGCCAATCAAACGCGCAGCTTCGCGGCGGGTAAGTTCCGCGCGGGCATCGTCATTTCCCGTAGTCATGTCGAGCGGAGTCGCGACATCTCTCGCCGTTAAATGCGGTAGGAGCAAGAGATTCCTCGACTTCGCTCGGAATGACAAGAAAAGTTAGCGGGCTATATGAAAAGGACGCGCCGTCAATTTATCAAACTCTCCGCTGCCACCGGCGGCGCGCTTGCCTTAGGAACCAGATTGACAACGCTTTTCGCAGAGACATCCATGAAACCTCTTCGTATTCTGATTCTCGGCGGCACCGGATTCATCGGGCCATATCAAGTTCGATACGCGCTGAGCCGCGGACACAAGGTCACGACGTTCAACCGCGGCAAGACGCATCCGGGCGAATTGCCAAAGGAGGTCGAGCAACTCATCGGCGATCGCAACGGCAAGCTCGACGCACTGAAAAATC
Organism: Verrucomicrobiota bacterium; assembly: GCA_003219335.1. GTDB lineage: Bacteria > Verrucomicrobiota > Verrucomicrobiia > Chthoniobacterales > UBA10450 > Udaeobacter. The sequence goes on from QHOF01000009.1 coordinate 10,753, forward strand.
GGCAATGGGACGTCGCCATCGACAATCCGACAACGCTTCCCGCGTGGGTGCGCGACGCGGCGCAAGTGCTGAAAGGAAATGTGGATCGCTACGTGTTGATCTCCACGATCTCCGTTTATGCTGATCCTCCGCCCAGCGGCTTGGACGAGGATTCGCCGTTGCAAAAATACGACGGCCCGGATCCGTACAACGAAACACTCGAAGCAATGAAAGCCGGCGGTTACAAAACATACGGCCCGCTCAAAGCGCTCTCGGAGAAGGAAGCAGAGAAATGGTTTCCAGGAAAAACGCTGATCATTCGACCGGGATTAATAGTCGGACCGCGCGATGAAACCGACCGCTTTACGTACTGGCCGGCGCGCATCGGCCGCGGCGGCGAAGTACTCGCGCCCGGCACGCCTAACGACCCCCTGCAATTCATCGACGCGCGCGACCTGGCCGAATGGACGATCCGCATGGTCGAAAATCGCGAGAAGGGAATTTATAATGCAACCGGCCCGATAAAACCGTTAGGCATCGGCGAGATGCTCGAAGAAATTAAGGCTGCACTGAACTCAAACGCCACGTTCACGTGGCTGCCATACGAATTTCTGAAGAAGCACGATGTGCAATCGTGGTCGGATATGCCAGTGTGGGCAGGCGACGAGCTCGGGCTTGCACGGACAAAAATCAACCGTGCGATCGGCAAAGGCCTGACGTTTCGTCCACTTGCGGACACCACACGCGACACACTCGCGTGGTTCAAGTCCCTTCCGCAGGATCGACAATCGCATTTGAAAGCCGGGCTCTCGCCAGAACGCGAAGCGGAGGTCCTTTCTGCATGGAAGAAAGAAAAACATTCTTGAACCGCGTTTTCACAAAAGTGGTCGACGTAAAACCGAACGAGATCCGTGCGCTTTGGCTCGGCTTCGCCTTCCATTTCATCATCCTCACCGCGTATTACATTGTGAAACCAATTCGCGACAGCATTGCGGCCGGTAATCGACTCGAAACGCTGCCGTGGATGTTCACGGCGACACTGGTGGTGATGCTCATCGCAAACGCAATCTTCGCCGCCATGGTCGCGAGAATGGAACGCCGGACATTGAGTCCGTTCGCGTACGCATTTTTTATTCTAGTTCTTTTGCTGTTTTTCGTGTTGATGCGAACCGGTTCGCCTACGCAGCAGGTGTGGACTGGCCGAGCGTTTTATGTGTGGGTGAGCGTTTTCAACCTTTTTAACACGGCGATTTTCTGGGCTTTTATGACCGACCTTTTCACAGTCGAACAAGGCAAACGACTCTACGGTTTTATCGCAGTCGGCGGGTCGCTTGGAGCCATCGCCGGCGCTTACATTACCAAGCACTTCATTCGCGACATTGGACCGGCCAATCTTATCGCCATCTCCGCGACAATGTTCGCGATCGTCTGTTTTTTGGTGCGATTTTTCCCGAGTAATTTCACCGGACAAACCCAAGCAGCGTCGGCAGGAGAAAAGCGAATCGGCGGCACGGCATGGTCCGGTATAACACACATCGCCCGCTCACCTTATTTGTTCGGCTTGGCCACTGCGATTATGCTTTATACCACCACCACCACATGGGCCTATTTCCAGCAGACCACTCTCGCTGGTGAAGCGCTCAAGACGAGCGCAGATCGAACAGTGTTCCTCTCGAATCTCGAAATTTGGGTGAACACGATCACAGTCTTCATCCAGATTTTTTTCACGGGCCGTCTTCTGAAATGGTTCGGGGTTGCCTTCACGCTCACGGCGCTGCCGTTTCTAAGCATGCTCGGCTTCGGTGCAATGGCCATTGCGCCGAGTCTGGCGATGCTGGCGTTTTTCCAGGTCACGCGTCGCGCCGGTGCTTACGCATTGATGCGTCCCTCGCGCGAAATTCTTTTCACGGTTTTGAAGCGCGAGGATAAATACAAGGTGAAAAGCGTTACCGACACGCTCGGCTACCGCATCGGCGACCAATTGGGCGCATGGTCGTACGGCGGACTTGGAGCCAACGGACTTCAACTGAGTCTCAACACCATCAGTTGGATCGCTGTGCCCATCACCGCGGGTTGGTGTGCGCTGAGTCTATGGCTTGCGCGGAAACAGCGCATTTTAGCGGATGCACAATTGAAGCTGGACCGCACTGCAACGGTCGGCGATATCGCCGCGCCGGAAGCGGCGTGAATTTGCTCAAGCCCGCAGCCAATTGGTTAGGCCGAAAACAGATTGCGTTCGCCTGCTTCCAGCGCGAATCGTAATGAGCAACAACCGAAAGGAGGCAAAACAATGGCAACACGAACTGGATCAGCTGTGTGGGAAGGCAAACTGAAGGAAGGCAAAGGAACTATGAAACTCGGAAGCGGCGCGTTCGAAGGCCCTTATTCGTTTTCATCGCGCTTCGAAGAAGGAAGGGGCACCAATCCGGAAGAACTCATCGGCGCCGCCGAGGCCGGCTGCTTTTCGATGGCGCTCTCGTTCAATCTAGAACAAGCGGGTCACCCAGCCAAACGCGTCAGCACAACTGCTACGGTGAAGCTGGAGCCCGCCGAGAGCGGATTCAAAATCACATCAATCGATTTGAGAACCGAGGCTGACGTTCCCGGAATCGACGAAGCAAAATTCCGCGAGCAAGCGGAGCTGGCCAAAAAGAATTGCCCAGTATCTGTCGCGCTCGCCGGCACGCAGATCAATCTGGACGCAAAATTGGTCTAGCTGCCGGTTGTTCTCAGGTCTGGGTTCTGCCCCGCTTCGTTGGAAAAGCGGCGGAGCACCGTCGCAGTCCAAAAGGCAAGCGCCCAATCGTGCTTCGAACGACGGCCACGTTTTGAAGTGCGCCAGTGCTCTGGCGCTTTGGGCTGGCACCACTTCGCGTTTATTCCTGCAGAAAGTGAATTCCCTGCTCGACGCCGATCTCGACAATCCGCGACATCTCTGGTCCGCAGGGCCTGGCAAATTCCTCAGCACAACGCGCGAAGAACCTCTCAAAGCCTGAAGGCGTGGTCGTGAGTAGTATGCGACACGGTTGGTTGCCGATATTCTTGAATGTGTGAACGACGCCGCGCGGCATAAAGGCAGCTCCGCCAGGGCCGACCTCATGCCAGTGGCCATCTGCTAGAAATGCGACGCGCCCTTCGAGGACGTGAAATGATTCGTCCTCATTCAAGTGATAATGCGGCGGCGGTCCGCCACCGGGCGGCGTGACTTCAATCCACATCGTGAGTTTTCCATTGGTACGCTTGCCGTCCAGGAGAATGGTTACTTCTTCGCCGAATGCGTGCAGCACGCGCGCATCATTCTTCCTGACAATCGTTCCTGATTTCTGCTCATCGTGTTTCACGGGTATTTACTTCTGCCAGCTCTCGCCGATCCGGCAAGCCAAAGAAGCGACATTTGAAGGAACGCTAGATGGAAAATGTAACAGCGGGATTGTGTTCGGACGGCTGGACGTTATCCTGTCCATGTCATGAAGTCGATCACCTACACTGAAGCGCGAGAAAATCTGGCCAACACCATCAACCGCGTGTGTGAGGACAACGCGCCCGTCATCATCACGCGCAAACGCGACCAGTCGGTCGTGATGCTCTCGCTTTCCGAATACGAGTCGCTCCAGGAGACTGCATACCTGTTGCGCTCTCCTGCAAATGCGAGGCGGCTCTTGAAATCAATCGAGTCCCTCGAGTGCGGCAAAGTTGTTCGGAAAAAATTAATACTGGACGCGCGAATCTC
>QHOF01000009.1:14469-25148 GCA_003219335.1 Verrucomicrobiota bacterium
GTGAATCTCGTCTTCTCGCGGGAAGCGTGAGAGGAATATCTCTACTGGCAGCGCACTGACCCGGAGATTCTTAAGCGCATCAATCAACTCATAAAAGAAACGATGCGCGATCCATATCGTGGCATTGGCAAGCCTGAGCTACTCAAACACGCGCTTCAGGGCTACTGGTCACGCCGGATCGATGCCGAACACCGAATCGTCTATCGCGTCGTTAGAGCGGATCTCTGGATTGCGCAGCTGCGCTACCATTACTGAAATTTAGAGAGCCAGCTTCTCTTGCTTCGGCGTTGATGCGGCTGCGGTGAGGCTGCTGAATTTTTTTACGAGGTCGTCGAGCTTCGCGACGTAGTAATCGACGTTTTCGTCGCGATTTTCTGGATCGAATTCGCTGGCGAGTTTTGCGGCTTCGTAGGCTGGAACTTTTTTCGGCGTGGCCTTGATGTAGTAGCTAATCTGATCGCCGGGCTTGTAATTGCGGCCGCTGGCAAGAGCAAGCTCATACGCGGCGGCGCGGTTACGCGCGGAACTGGCGATCTTTGCGCGATATTTATCAAGAGAATCCTGGAGCGTATCGGTTTTCATCAGCATGTCGATCTTCCATTCGCGGTTGCGAATTTTTCGCTCAAATTCGTTCCGAAGATCGGCAATCGCCTCCGGTCTCCCTTCCATGATGAGCTTGATCATTTCTTCGAGGAAAACGCGCTGGAATTTTTCCAACCCCCGCGACTTAAGCGCCCCACCCTTGATGATGACCTCGCCATCCTTGGTGAGGAGGGCATAGTTCTTCGCTTTGTAGCTGAACATGGCGTCGAATTGCTCATCGATCTCGACATCGATGCCGGCTGGCAATTCTTCGGCGAGAGCTTTGTGCAAATCATCGACGGCGGTTTCGTCAGGCGGCACGAAATAAATGCCGTCAGTATCGACTTCGATAACCTGCGCGCCCTGCGCGTTGAGCCAGTCGATCATCTTTTTGAGCAAATCGCGCCCGATTTGCGTCACGCGCGCGGCGGCATCGAAATCGGCGAAATGTCCCTGCGCGAAGCCAAGATATCCGTAGAAACTGTTGAGCAGAATTTTAAACGTGTTTTGCAGCGCCTGGAGATGATGTTGCCTGGCCGGATCTTGTTCGGCCCGCATTTTTGCCTTCGCTTCTAATCGAAATGCGCGCAGATCAGTGAGCAAATGCCGAAAGATTTGCAATTGATCGGTCGCGGGAAAGCATTCGAACTGCAGCATAATAGACGGATAAAGCGAGGCGATGTCGCAATGCCAGACGTTACGCGCCACGCCCGTGAAAAAGATGTCGGTGTAACCGCCTTCGAACGCCTGTGACATCGGCAGCTCGGGAATGGAATGGCGTTGCCGGAAATATTCGCGAAGAAAGAGCGCGTTGATGCGCGTGGCGTTCCCGCGGACGATCACGTCCTGATAATTGTAAGGAAAAATTTGCGCCTGAATGAAGTAACTCGGGTTAAGCAGATCCGATAGCGCTCGCGTTTCCCGCACACCGCATGAAGCGCGGCGGCGGAATGTTTCCGAATTTTCCAGATACGCCCGCTGCAGTTCTTTGCCGCTGAGCGCGGAGATTGCTTCGTCCTCGCACAGATCGAAATGCCGGGCGACATCGATCCGTTCGAATCCCGCCAGGGAACGCATCCCGACATCGTAGAATTGCGCGAGCAGAAAGGTATCGACAAAGTGCCGGCCCTCGATGGTGAACTTCGGATAATCAATAGTTTTCTCCGCGATCTGGAGCCGCGATGGACGGGAGCGAAGAAAACCCCCCCCACTGCGTCCCCAATCGAGTTTGATCTTCAATTTCTTCGCGCGCGCTACGATCAGCGGCAGATGCACACGAAATAAATCGTGGCCTTCGATGACGTCCGGATCGCGCTCGCTGATCAAGCTCGTCAGCCGCTTGAGCGAGGCGCGCTCGGATTCCTCGATATTGTCTGGATCGACGACAAGCAGCTCTTCCCACCCGGTGTTATCCGAGAGCGCGATGCTCATGATGTGATCGTCCCGGCCGGGGTCATCCCGACTTGTCGGGGCTACAAGGACCTCGATCTGCATTCGCTTTAGTTCCTCCAACGCCAGATCTTTGAACAACGTTCGCCCCGTGGCGGTGAGATAATGTTGAACCGGATCGGTAAACGCGAAGAAATCGCGTCCGGCATTTTTCAATCCGTTGCGCAGCGCGATGAGTTCTTTCCAGCTATCGACCGTCACCAGCCAGCCGTATTTGAGGTCGCCGGCCAACTTTTCCGCTTCGATGCCAAGATCGACAACGTCCGCGTCGCACCAAACAAATGGATGGAAGGGTTCAACATCGGTCATCGTGGATCCGTCTGTTTCACGTCGATGCACGCGCACCGTTCCGGTCTCCCCCAGCTCAATCGCCACAATCCGCGGTGTCGGGTCTGCGCCGAACAGGAGCGTGTTTTTCTCAAATTCCACTTCCATAAACTGCCGTCATTCCGAGCGAAGTCGAGGAATCCCGCCGCGATACCCAATGCTTTCGCCACGGGGGACCTCCGCCTCCGGCTTGGGATGAAAAAATAATCTGCGGCTGCACGGACGCGAAGCGACGGCCAGGCTTTCCAATCTGTGTAATCTGTGGATATAAATCGGGAATGAAGATTCGTTTGTCGTTGATCCCGCTACTATCGATCTGGCCTAGGCTGTTGGTTTATGGCCAGCAAACACCGGAACCGATTGCCGATGCAGAGCTGCCCTCGTTGCTTGCGATTTACAAGGACATTCACGGTCATCCCGAATTATCCACGCGCGAAGAACGCACGTCGGCGATTATCGCGACAGAGCTGCGCGCAGCCGGCTGCGAAGTGACCGAACGCTTCGGGAAATACGACGATCCGAAGCTGAAATGCTACGGCGTGGTGGGAATCATGAAAAACGGCGACGGCCCGCTGGTGCTGGTGCGCACAGATTTGGATGCGCTGCCGGTGCAGGAAGAAACGGGTCTGCCTTACGCCAGCAGCGTGGTGACCAAAGATGACAACGGCAGAGACGTTCACGTGATGCACGCGTGCGGACATGACGCGCACATGGCGGCGTTCGTCGGGACCGCGCGCGTGCTGCAAAGGCTCAAAAACCAATGGCACGGCACAGTGATGTTCATTGGTCAGCCGGCGGAAGAAACCGTCGGCGGCGCGCGAGCGATGCTCAAGGCCGGTCTCTATGAAAAATTCGGCAAACCAGATTTCGCGCTCGGTTATCACGACAACGCGGAACTTGCCATGGGCAAGATTGGAATTTGCGAAGGTTACGCCAACGCGAATGTCGATTCGGTTAATATTACCGTGCGCGGCGTGGGCGGCCACGGCGCGTATCCGCACAAGACCAAGGATCCGATCGTGCTCTCGGCAGAAATCATTAATGCGCTGCAAACCATCGTGAGCCGCGAAAACAATCCGATCGATCCAGCGGTGGTGACCGTCGGTGCGATCAACGGCGGCACCAAGCACAACATCATTCCCGATGAAGTGAAAATGCTGCTCACGGTGCGCACCTACAAATCCGAGGTGCGCGATCGCGTTCTGGCGGCGATCGATCGAGTCGTCAAAGGTTGCGCAATGGCGGCTGGAATTCCGCCCGAGCGCGCCCCGATTGTCGAGCACCTAAAGGACGAATTCTCGCCCGCGGTTTACAACAACCCCGAGCTGATGCAGCGACTGGTCGCAGTTTGGAAAAAACAACTCGGCGATGGGAACGTTGTGAAAATGGATCCAACCATGGGCGCCGAAGACTTTTCAGAATTCAGTCTGCCCGATCACTCCATTCCAGCGGTTGATTTCTGGATTGGCGCAGTGGACCCGGCAAAAATCGCCGAATACAAAAAAGAAGGCAAACAATTGCCCAGCCTGCACTCGAGCAAGTTCGCGCCCGTTCCCGAGCCGACTATTCGCATCGGCATGATCGGCATGACCAGCGCAGTGCTGGAGTTGATGAAGTAACACAGGCTTCCAGCCTGCCCTGTCATGCGGGCATCCTGCCCGCAGGAGACGCAGGCTGGAAGCCTGCTCGACGTGTCAGGCAAGATGCCTGAGTTACTTCACCTTAAAATTGAGCGAAACAAACAGCCAGATTTCCCTCAAAGCGGGCTTCGCCCAGCCGCCGGCCTCGCTCATCCTGAGCCAACACAAACACTGTACTCCCGCGACCGCGGGATGGATATCGATTCTAACTCCGACCGGCGTCGCGAGCGAGGCGTAATTCATGATAGCATCTCCTTTCGCTTGCCCCAATGCTCCACCGAAACGGCGATGCTTTCATGCTATTTGACCCCTATTTCACCACGAATTTGCGTCTAATAAGCATCGAAGATATCGGTTTTGATTCGTCCAATCTCGCTCCTAGAGGTAATCCAACTTCGGTAAAAAGACCCAGTACTCCTGCGGATATTCCGAGTCGCGTGCAAGCGTCAAAACGAGGCTTCCAGATTGGTCGGAAATGAACACGCTGATTTTCTTTGTGGGATGCGAATGATGACCCAATTCCCAGTGAAGATCGTCTAAAGCATGTAGCACCTCCCCTGGATCTTGTACGGCAGCGCCATTCACGGAAACAGTGGAGCTGAGGCTCAGCGTATTGATTCTATGTCGAACCTGTTCGCGTGCGGTCGACTCGGCCAAGGACGACACGGCAAAGACGGCCGCGACCAGGATTAGAAAGGCTTGAGTAATCTTCGTCGGCGCTTTATTGTAAATTGTTATACGCGAAACGCGCCCCCTTTTTGCGTAGCGCCCATAAATAAAAAAAACAGTTCAACAGGACAACTGGAAACGCAATCAACACACAGCCCACCAGAAGGATCGCTGTTAGGTCTAGCAGCCGCATTATGGTTATCGAGGCGCGAGGGCAGGCGAATTGTGACCTTAAAACCGGATATCTCCCATGTGTTGCCGTGTTTTGTCAGCGTAACCTCTATGGTCGCCCCGCCTCAAATAGAGGCTTTGCGACGTAACGAGCAGAAACCAGCTTACCGGCTTGTGGTGTAACCGAGATCGTCGCTTGCCCTTTGGAGCCTCCGTACTTTCCCAAGGGCCCGAGAGTTCTAAACCATCCAAACAATCGCTCCACGTCCACTGAACTTGTGGCCTTTTGAAATTCGGGGCTAGCACGGGTCAAGAGTTCTTGTTGGTTCCAAGATGAGACGATTGCAGGAACCGCCGCATCGACATAGGCTTTGCTCTCCTTATCTAAGGCACTCCCGGTAAAAGCGGCATAGCGAGGCTGCGAGGCTGCGAGGGCGAACTATGCTTACTTCCCGACGTAGGTTCGTCGTTTATCAGAACGCCGCAGCGAATGTCAAGAAGTAAATTGCATTCGGCGAATTTTTGGCTTGTTGGTGTTGTTGGGCGCCCGTGCCCGAGCCTTCGATCCGGACTGGCGTAATCGGCATGACCACCGCCGCACAGGAGCTGATGAAGTAACACAGGCTTCCAGCCTGTCCTGTCAAGCGGGTATCCTGCCTGCAGAAGACGCAGGCTGGAAGTCTGCTCGACGTGTCAGGCAAGATGCCTGAGTTACTTCACCTTAATGTTCTTTCGCAAAAACGTCGGCACATCGAGGTCTTCGCCTTCGACGATAGTCGGCTCGCTTTTTTCAAAGCGGCCGCGCGTCACCGGCTCGAACTGCAAGATTTCCTGTTTCGCCTGCACAGATTTTTCAGCCGGCGCTTTTTCCTTGTTTGCCGCAAACGATTTCTCCGGTGGCCTGCTTATGACGGGCTTCGGTATGCTCGGCGCAGGTATTGCGGCCGGTGGCGCTTCGGCCATCGCCGGCTCTTCAAATGGAGTGTCTTCCTCGGGCGGCGCGGGTTCGATGACAATTTCTTGAGCTTCGATCTCAATCTTTGCTTGAACAGGCTCGTGCTGCTCCACAACTGTTGGCGTCACGGACCCGCTGCTTGATATGCCAGGCTCACGAGGCCTTGAAACTGACTCCTCTTCCGCGGCGAGCGAACTGATGATGGTCACGCTCAATTTGTCTCCCAGTCGTCCGTCCACGGCGGCGCCGAAGAGAATCTGCGTTTGATCGCTCACGTGACGGCAGAGTTCCTGCATGAGGATTTCGACCTCAGAGAGCGTCATGCCAGGCCCGCCTGCCACCTGCACCAGTACGTTTGTCGCATCCGAGAGCATCCGACCGCGATCCATCAACGGATTTTTGAGCGCCTGCGTCAGAGCCTCATGCGCGCGATTGTCCGAATCGGATTCGCCATAGCCAAACAAGCAGCGCCCGTTATGGGGGCGCAGCGCCGAAAGTAAATCGTCGAAACCGATGCGAATGAATCCCGGCCGCTGAATCAGGCTCACGATCGAGCGGACGCTCTGGCTGATCGTGATATCGGCCATGGCAAAGGCTTGATGAATTCCGGCGTGTGGCGGGGTCAGTTCGCCCATTCGATCGTTCTCGAAACAGATCACTGCGTGGGCAACTTCGTCGAGCCGTGCCAGCGCCTCTCGCGCCTGTGCGTTGCGGCGTCTTCCCTCAAATGCGAATGGAAGAGTGACAAAAGCAATCACCAGCGCGCCGGCTTCGCGGGCCAGTTGCGCTACGTAGGGCGTCGCACCCGAGCCGGTGCCGCCACCGAGTCCCGCACAAACGAAAATCGCCCGCGCATCGGCGAGCGCCTGGCGAATTTCTTCAGCCGATTCCACGGCTGCCTCATAACCAAGTTCCGGATCGCCTCCTGCGCCCAAACCGCGGGTCACACTTCGCCCGAGCTGTACTTTATGTGGTGCTACGGCACTGGTGAGGGATTGCACGTCTGTATTGATTGCAACCACGTCCGCTCTCTCGAGGCCATCGAGCACGATGCGGTCGAGCGCATTCAACCCGGCGCCGCCGACGCTCACAATTTTGATCGGAATAAAGTCTGCCAAACGATCAGGGAGAGTGTAATTTTTATTAAGCTGAATCATATGATAGGGACGGACCGCCGGGCCGTCCGAGATGGAGCGTTTGCGGCGCGCCCGGCGGTCGCGCCCTACGCATATTTGATTTGGTCGTCATCGCATTCCGCCTAAAAGCTTTCCAAAGATGCGCCCCAAGCCGCGTGGCGGCCGATCCGAGTGCATCACCTGCGCGAACTTGACCAAGCCGATCGCTGTGGCGAACTGAGGGTTTTCCACCGCAGAGGTGATGCCCGACGTGCTCTGCGCGCGCGCCAGGCATGCAGGCAGTTCGAAAATTTCCGAGGCGAGATGATCGATGCCATTGAGAAGACTGCATCCGCCAGTGATGAAAATGCCGGCGCCGACATAGTTGAGATACGTTTCCTCGTCCAGCCTGCGTTTGAGCAGCTCGAGCGCTTCGCGCAGTCGCAGGTAAATGACCGTGTTCAGCGTCTCGCGCTCGATCTCTTTACCGGCAAAACCGGAATCGTCCTTGAGCAAAATCATTTCGCCCGGGAGACAATTGCCGAGGATGCAGCTGCCTTCTTCGATCTTTAGTTTCTCCGCGCGCGCCATCGGGATGCGCAGACCCATGGAGATATCGTTGGTGATGTGGTCTCCGCCCACGGCGAGGCAACCGCTTTGTCTCACCGCGCCGTCTGCGTACAAGACATAATCGGTGGTGCCGCCGCCCATGTCGATTACCAGCGCGCCGAGATCCTTTTGATGCTGCGTGAGCACCACCTGCGCAGAGGCCAGCCCGCTGAAAACAACATCTTCCACGTCCAGCGGCAGTTCCTTCACACATCGAATCGTGTTTTGAATGCGCGTGCGCACACCGTGAATGATGTGAAAATCGGCTTCCAGTTTTTGGCCAAACATGCCCGCCGGACTCAGCACGCCCTCTTGCCCATCGACGTGATAATGTTGAATGAGAGAATGAAGGAATGCGTTCTGCGTCGGAATGCTCACCTCGCGCGCATTGATTTTTACGTCTTCGACATCCTGCTCATCAATTTCATCGCGGTCCTCGGGAACCATGACGCATCCGCGATTGTTAAAACTTTGCAGATGCGATCCGGCGACGGCAACGTAAACGCTCCGGATCATGACATCGCTTTTCTGTTCGGCATCGACTACCGCTTCGTGCACGCATTTCATGGCAGTTTCAAAATCGACGATCTCCCCTTTGCGGACGCCGCGCGATGGCGCCTGGCCGACCCCGAGGATTTTGAGCGTGCCATCGGTGCGGCCTTCGCCGACAACCACGCAGATTTTCGAGGTGCCAATCTCAAGACCAACCATCAAGTTGTTGTTCGCCATCGTCGCTAATCCGTTTTCTTTTGTTTGTTGGGAATTGCCTTGGGAGGAGGCATGAAACCGGCGCGCGGCCTTGACGCGGACGGTGCGGTTTCTTGCCCGCCGGAGCCGTGGCGAAGGCGGGTTTCAGGCGCATGCACTGGGATTGCCTTCATGATCCGCGGCTCCACAGCCGGCTCGATAGTATCATTAATGATCGCCGCTGGGCGCTCGGCGAAAGTCACGGGAATGTTTCGTTGCACCAGCAGATTTACCGTGCCGAGCTCCTGTTTTGTATCATCGCAATAACTAAGAAATTGTTCCAGGCGCCGCAATTGTGTTGGCAGATCGTTAAATCCAAACGTTACGCGCGCGTGATTTTTGTCCGTGACCAGCAGGCAATAACCTTTCGACACATCGATCTCGCGAATCTGAAAGCGCGTTTGCAAAAAGCTGCGCGCGCATAGACGCAGCAATTCCAGCGCTGTTTTTGCTTCAAGCGATTCGACGACTTTTCCCGCCTCGAGCGATTCGCTCCGGCATCCCACAATCAGCGGCAGTCCCAGGTATTCGGGCAACAACTTCTTTTCTTGCATCAAAACACCCCGTGGGCCAACTAAAAACGCAGCGTCCGACGCAAATGGATCGGAAATTTCTTTTTCGCTGGTGATCCAGGCGAGCGGCTTTCGTTCCACAATGCGAATATCGATTTCGCCCGGCAACTTGCGCACCACTTGAACTTCGTCGGTCTGAGGCAGCTGTTGGATGTGATCGTGCACACGCGCGAGGTTCACACTGAAAATGTTGTCGCCCTCGTGAAGATTGGCCGCCTTTAACACCTGGTCACGTTGCAGCGTGCCGTCGGTCTGCAATTCGATTGTCTTCAGTTGATAATCTGGATTCTCGAAGAAGAGGCGCCGCGCAGCCTCGCGCCCGCCCGTGTAAACGGCGGCCAACAACGCCGCGGGCAGAACCATTCTGGAGAGAACACCCATCACCCTTCGGATGCGATGCTGCGTCGCCCTGCGCGAGCGGACCTTCACGTCCAGCAGGTGCTGCTGACGCCGGCGATGCACATTGGAGGCTCGCCGATTGCGCGCTCGGGAAGTTCCTTGGCCAAAACTCATCGCCGGCTTCCTTCTGTTCTGGTGCGGGAAAGCGCGATGATCCGGGCGCAAAGATCAGGGTAGCCGATGCCGGCTGCCGCAGCAGCCTCGGGCAGCAGGCTCGCCTCGGTCATTCCTGGAATGGTGTTGATCTCCAGAATGAACGGCTGCCCATCCTCGGATAAAATCGCGTCCACGCGCCCATACACCTGCAGACCGGCTGCCCGAAATGCGCGCAGCGCCAGGTCCTGAATCTCCCTTGTTTTTGCAGGATCGATCTTCGCCGGGCAAACATGCTCTGCTCCGCCGCCCGCCTGCGGATTGAGAAAGGGATACTTGTTGTGGAAATCGTAAAAGCCGCCCTTGGGAATTATTTCGAGAATGGCCAAGGCGTTGTCACCGAGGATACCTATCGTCAATTCCCGGCCAAGCACGAATTTTTCTATTAACAATTCGCGGCCGTACTTTGCGGCTTCGGCAATCGCAGATTTGATTTCGCTTTCACTCCGAACGATCACGACGCCGACCGTTGATCCTTCGCGTGGCGGCTTCACGACGATCGGTAACGGAAGCGTTGGATGCTGCCCGGGATGAATCACTTCCCACGGCGGAGTCGATACTCCGTGTTCCTGAAATTTTTGTTTCGACCGAATTTTATCGAAAGCGGTCTCGCTTCCAATCACGCCTTCACCTGTGTAAGCGATACCGCGGCGTTCCAGAATTCGCTGGAGCCGGCCGTCCTCGCCGAAAGTGCCGTGAATGGTAATGAACGCGAGCTCGACATCGTCGGGTAACTGAAAGTCTTCGGCGCGCACATCGACTTCCACGACCTCGGCGCCTAACGAGCGGAGCGCCTTCGATACTCCGCGCCCCGTTGCGAGCGAAACCTCGCGCTCGGAGCCAGGGCCTCCCATCAAGACTGCGATTTTCTTTGGCAAGTTTGTCATAGCTTGAATCTCGTCATCCCGAGCGAAGTCGAGCGATCCCGTGGAATGGCCTTAACGCTAATTCCACGGGATTCTTCGACTTCGTTCCGCTTCGCTTCACTCCGCTCAGAACGACGAAAAGAAGTGTTCATTCCGGTTCTCCCACGATTTCGACTTCGGTCTCCAATTCGATTCCGCGCTTTTTCCGCGCAGTCGCCTTGATCATTTCGATCAGCTCGAGCATCTCCGCCGCGGTCGCGCCGCCATCGTTTACAATGAAATTGCCGTGGACTTCCGACACGCGCGCCTTTCCGACGCTTGAGTTTTTCAGTCCCAATTCATCCACCAGTTTTCCGGCCGGAATAGTGGTGGGATTTTTGAAAATGCAGCCTGCGCTCTTGGCGATTGGCTGTGTAGTGCGGCGT
>QHOF01000385.1:0-2825 GCA_003219335.1 Verrucomicrobiota bacterium
CGGCGGCGGCGTGACCGGCTGGAACGATGCGAGCGAAACGTTCAACGTGACCTTGGAGCTGGTGCGCCGCGGCTACACGGAGCAGCAGATCGAAAAGCTCTGGGGCGGCAACCTGCTGCGCGTGATGGGCGAGGTCCAGCGCATCGCGCGCGAGCTGCGGCAGGAAAACGGATAAAGTCCAGATTCAGACCCTATTTCCTTCTTCCCTATTTCCTTTTCCTATTTCGAACCGCAATACAAATCGGAGGAAAAACATCTGTGCGATTTCGTCCCTCGCAGGCTGATACTGTGAGGGCGAAATTAATAATCAATAGACGCGACCCTCAGGACTCAGCTCTCTCGTCTCGTCTGGCACCTCACTCACCGCTGCACCACAAGACATTCCTACTGAAGTTTGCGCGGGACCGACGCCGTTACCGGCGTTGGGTGTTCGAGGCCAAGAAGCGCTTTGGTCTGTCGGTGCTCAATTATATGGTGACGTCGGTCGGAGGCGATCGCGGTTGGCAGTTCGGCCTTCGTTCATAAGATGAAGAACGAAATTGGGCTCAAGGCGCTGCATCGCGAAGTCGCATTTTAGATCGGAGCGCTGATTGCGGATTCAATCCAAAATTGGTTCGGAATGAGGGAGAGGCAGGTCATGGGAGCTGGACGGGACGTATGCACTGCGGGAACAAAGTGAAGGTTACGCGAGTGATTTTGACAGTCAAAATGACGCGCTAACACCCGACAACACTATTCTCTGGGGAGAAAACCGCTGGAAACACTGAGACATAGCGCGGTCCGACCCGTGGCTACCTAAGGGTCTGACCAAATCTTCAGTCGAGACAATTTCGAAAAATGGTCCGTTCTTCCGCGGAGCGGATCTTACATTCACAGGTGAGTACTTGTTGCCGATAAGTTTTGTCATATTTATGGACACTTAACTTGTTGACTTATCAGGATATTATAAATAGAGTATTACAAATGTTAAGTCGCTATGCTTATCTTACGTGAAAAGGAGGCTATGGTGAACAACCAAGACGATAAGATGCTTCGTGAAGTAGAGTCCATAAAAAAATTGTTGCTGTTATTGCTTGTCAAGCTTGGGGCTGATTCTGATGAGATTGCAATGGCCCTTGGGGTTGATTCGAGCGGCGTGCGCAAGATGATATCCATGCGAAAGGTTGAGAAGCTGCGGTTAGGAGAGTCAGATTAAGCACGGTCCGGAAGTTGGAGGATAAGCTCAGGGATCTATTCCTATCTCTGACAAGAGCGCAAGCCGGGAGGTATTGACGGGCGTTTCTATGAAAAAATATAAACGAGAACCGAACTCCTCAATCTTACGTGTTGAAAATCTTTTAGCTATGATTCTCCTCCAAAACATGCAAGAAGCCCCTGCCAGCGAGAGAGTCTTGGCTCTGAACAGGGTTGGATTCTCGCCTGCCGAAATCGCGGATTTGCTCGGTGAGCGTCCAAATACGATTTCTGTTCAACTTTTGCGCGGCAAACAAGCAAGCAGATCTAAACATTACACGGGACGGAAAAAGCGAAGAGCACCGGCATAATTGAGAAAAGCTAAGAGTTTGATGGTCACGCCTCGGTAAGCTTACACTACTAAGTAGAGAAAATCGTATGCCAACAAAGAGAAATCAGAAAGAACCGGTCGAGCTACTCGAGAACTTGCTAATTGTTGAACTTGCTAAAGCGGGTGTACCGCAAACAGCGATACGGCAAGTCGTAGGGGTCGACATGGCCCGTGTAAATAAAATCGCACGATTCTTTAAGTGAAAAAATCAGCAGGTCCAGCGGAATAATCACTTGACATGAGCGGAGTCCGTCTTTGTTTTCGGTGATCTCGCGTGCTTGCAAGAGCGATGGCAACACAAGAAGCCCGCCAGGAGAAAGGTATAATCGAATGAATCCGCGTCGAGAACAGTCACTTGATCGAGATCAACAGATCCTCGACCGCCTGGCAAAGATTGAGCATAAGGTCGATTCGATCGAACAAACGAATGCCTTTGCGCTTCGACCGGAAGCCGAAAGGTACTTCGCCGAGGTAAAAAAGATTTTCGGAAGGAGCATTCGCCGGGCACAGGTATACTTGGCGGCAGATGGTGCGCGAAGTGTTCAGGAGATTGCTAAGCACCTCGGTATGCAGCGCCAAAATGTCGGCCCGGATCTCAAGCACCTCGGCAACGAGGGTTTGCTTGAGCTTGTGGATTCTCGCAGCAACAGAGATATCTGGGCAAAGAAACCAGTTGATCGGACGCTACGAATCACACCCTTCCTCTGCAAGGAATTTAATTTCCAGAAAAACGGACTCAGACAGAAGCCAGGCAAGAGGTCATCGAGACCCAAAAAGAAGCGATGATCTTTTCCGTTCAGCGGTTTGTGGAGGACCACGTCGAGCGGCGGGGGCTTGCTGATGTAGATCAGTACGCTATCCGGGTTGCAAATGTCTTTGAGCGTCTTGGACCTAGAGTGAGCGAAAAAGTCCTGTCACGTGCGCTTTCGCGCATCCGCACCGCATTCTTCAGGCGAAATCAGGAACTTGAACGAAAGGAGTTTGAGGCACAGCTTGCTGTTACCTTCTGCCGAAGGTTTAAAAAAAAAAGAAATAATCCCGGCTTCGAGAATTTCGAGCATGCCTTGCCTCTGGCTCGTGGGCGGCTACGAGCGCGCCGGTCACTCCTAACCCTATTATCGGAGTTCAAGAAAGCTGTCGAGGCCCGAGCCGTCGACGCGTTTTGGCTTTCCCGCAAGAAGCATCGCCTGCGAGTGAAACCTGAAAAGATCGCCCAGACGCTCCTCGCCATATTCGCCAAGGGCGTCTTAAGGAGTGAGGG
>QHOF01000385.1:2872-3253 GCA_003219335.1 Verrucomicrobiota bacterium
TATCGTTTGCTACCGTGCTTCACCTCATCGAACTGAAAATCCTAAAGGGACAACTTACAGGCGCAAACCAGCTCGCGGCTTATATGCGGACTGAGGGCAGAAACGAAGGTTGGTTAGTTCTCATTGACACCCGACGAAACCAGAAATCCGTCGCCGTGCCGATTAGAATCGACACATCATCAGGTTCTATCAAGACCCTCTTAGTTAATGTGAACCCGCCTGCTCCCCACGCTACGTAAACAGGCGGAAACGCGCGCACGGGGTCTGGATTGCATGCACTTTTGGGAGGGGCTAACGGGGCAGAGTCTTTTAGGGGTTGAAGGTTTTGTTGAGGGATTGTTGCCGCATGTGATGGGAAAGATGAAGATCCGGGAGATACCG
>QHOF01000078.1 GCA_003219335.1 Verrucomicrobiota bacterium
ACTATTTCCAGTATTGTCGCGAGCGGGGACTTCGTCTCCGAAAACAACTGCGGCTCGAGTTTGCTCCCTGGAGAGAGTTGCACGATCAGAGTCGCGTTTAGTCCCACCGAGAAAGGTGATCGAACAGGCGCGGTGACAATCACAGATGACGCAGCTAACAGCCCACAGGTTATCACGCTGACCGGCACAGGCACGGTCGTCGAGTTGACTCCGACGAGCGTGAACTTTGGTGATCAGAGAGTGGGCACCATTAGTCCGCCGCAGACAGTGAGATTGACCAACACTGGCAGCACATCGTTGAGTATCCGAGGCATTGGGATCGTCGGAAACAATTTCGGCGACTTTGTAGAAACTACGACCTGTGGTTCGAGTGTCCCGGCTAATTCGAGTTGTGCCATTGACGTCAGGTTTAGACCCACAGCAACAGGTTTGCGAACAGCGTCTGTCAAGGTGCAGCACGACAGTGGTGGCGCGCAACCGGTCACATTAAGGGGAAGGGGAGTCTCTAGCGAGTAGTCAGCTGTCATTACGTTTGGAATCGCTCTCGTCGTCGTGCAGATCGGCGACANNNTTGCGTCACGACTGCCGGGTTGAGCTAATCGGGAAATGTTGTTGGACATTACCCGCCTTGGCGCAAGGCTACGGCGGGCAAGCAGCGTCCGAGAACCACCCGCAAGAGCGCATGTTTGTTGGACACTATAGCGTCGCGTTCGCAGCTAAGACGGAACGAAACAGAATTCCGCTGTGGGTCTTGTTTATCGCTGTCCAGTTTCTCGATTATATCTGGGCGACGCTGGTCCTGCTTGGGATTGAAAAACTGCGCGTGATTAAAGGTTTCACCGCGGGCAGCATGATCGACTCGTATTTCCACCCGTATTCGCACAGTCTGATCATGGCAATCCTTTGGAGTTGCGTAGCTGCGGTCGCATATAAGCCGCTTTGCAGTTGGCTGGGCTACTCTTACAAAAAATCTGCCGCTTTCATCGTGGGCATAGCCGTTTTCTCACACTGGATCTTGGATCTCATCGCGCATCCTCGCGATCTGCCGATTTACGACAACAAATGGAAAGTTGGTTTTGGTTTGTGGAATTATCGGGCCCCCGAGTTTGCATTGGAAATTGGGCTGCTTGCTGTCGGCATCGTGCTTTACCTGGCGCGAAACGTGATGCCGGTGATTCGGAGAATTGCGGTGATCGCTTTTGGGCTGGCCTTAGTTGTTGTTCAAATCGGCGACACGTATGTGCCGCGTACGCCGTTGACTTCCAAAGCCACCGCCATGGGCGTTTGGGTTTTCTACACCCTTTTTGTCGTTGTCGCCTTTTTCTTGGAGAAAATCCGAAGCCGGAAGCAGATTGATGTGCGGTGATCGTGATCGTTTTCGGTGTTTCGGGTGCTGGCAAAACCACGCTGGGCAAACTGCTCGCGCGAGAGCTCGGCTGGCGTTTTCTTGAAGCCGACGATTTTCATCCGTCAGCGAACATCGAGAAGATGCGCAGCGGGCGTCCGCTGATGGACGAAGACCGATGGCCTTGGCTGGAGAATCTGCGCAAGCAGATCAAGCGTTCTCTTGCCGCGGGAGAGAATGCGGTGCTGGCGTGCTCCGCGTTGAAACGCGCGTATCGGGAGCGGCTGCGCGTCAGCGCCGAAGTGAAGTTTGTCTTTCTTCGCGGAGATTACGCGCTCGTTGAAAAGCAGCTACGTCGGAGGCGCGGTCATTTTATGGATCCTGCATTGTTGCGAAGTCAGTTTGCCGATTTGAAAGAACCGGGGCCAGATGAGAACGCCTTAACGATCGAGCTGGGCCGCACACCGGAAGAGCTTGTCGAGGAAATTAAAGCGAAGCTTCGTCTCGCGAGCAAGGAACGACGGCTTCCCAGCCGTCGCGTGTAATTGGTAGGGACGCCGCGCTGCGGCGTCCGGTCGGCGCAGCGCGCCGACCCTACCATTGTCTTTCAACGGCTAGGAAGCCGTCGTTCCTTGATGCGCCGCATTGTGTTATTTTGGATTCGTGAAGAAGAAGGCTGCGAAGATTGACACGGTAGGCGACTATATGCAGGATATTGATCGCACACTGCTGCGCGAGAACCTCAAGCTGACTTTCGAGCAACGCGCTGAAAAGCATTTGTGTGCGTTGCAAATGGCGGAGGAGCTGCGAGTTCTGTTGGAAGAACGCCTCAATAAAGAAGTTTAGGCGTGCACTGGCTTTCTCGCTGAAACCAATTTGTTCACCAGCGTGTTGGTGCCTTTCTCCAAAAGCATTCCCCACGCGCTGAGCACCGTCAGGGTCGGGATACAAATCAAGAGGAATGCCCAGATCGGCACTTCGCGGATGCGGAGTCCGAGCCAGATGACATACGGCTGGTGAGTAAGATAGAGGCCGTAGGAATAGAGTCCCACGAGACCGAACAGTTTAGCCGGCGCCTGGAAAAGCGAGATGAATCCGGCGATGCTCACGATTTCCAGCATGCAACACGCGCCCGTGGCGAAATCGCAGAAAATGTATTCGTACAGGCCGTGGTAGAGCTGCAGCGCTGCGGGATACAAGATTAAGCCTACTACGAAACCTGGGCCGCGAAGAAGAAACCATTCCACGCGTGCAGGCGCTCGTGCATGCCACATTGCGAGCGACATGCCGAGCGCAAACTCCGGCAAACGACAAATCGCGAAACCGCCGAGCACCCATAATCCATTTTGCGGCCACAGCACGAGCAAGACGTAGCGGGCGAAAAATCCCGCGGCACACGCGATTAGCAGAAACAGCCATGGTCCCAAGCGGCGCGCAGTCCAGAAGAGCAGGGAAAAGATCAAATAAAACTGGATCAGCATGGCGAAATACCACCATGCCGCGTTGAGGTACATGAAGTTCATCTGAATATCGATGAAGCGCAGACCGAGCAGGCTCAGAATGATGCGGTCATCCACCGGTTCGAGACGCGCAACGAAAGGCGAAACCAGATAAACCAAATGCGCGACCCAGTACATCGGATAGAGGCGCAGGAACCGCGCGCGATACCAGCCGCCCCAGGCGAGAGGACCCGATTCAACGCGTCGCATAGTTGATTGCATCAACGTCCAGCCGCTCAGGATGATGAACACCCCGACTGCGTGGAACCCGAGTCCGGACACTTTGAACCATGCCACTCGAAGAATCGTCAGCGCGTCCGCCGCGAGATTGCTCCAGTCAGGTGGCGGAAGAACGCCATATTGAAAATACGTTCTGAAAAAATGAAAATACGCGACGAACAGAATCGCCAGCCCCTTTGAGATATCGATCCAGAGGAGCCGTTTCATCGCACTCGCTTAGCAGAGCGGGCGTGTATCGGTCAAGGGGCGCATCCAAGAACAACCGCTGACTGCCGGAAAATTGTCTGTCGATTGGCCATCAGTGGAAACAATGTATTGAAAATCGTGAAGCGCATTGTTTCACTCTTACCCGCCGCGACCGAGATCGCGGCACCGCTCGGTTTGATGGATGATGTGGTGGGCGTGTCGCATGAGTGCGATTTTCCGAGCGAAGCCAATCAGCGGCCGCGGGTGACTCATTGCCCGATCCACCATGCGGGCACCACAAGCCGCGAGGTCGATGAAAGAGTCCGCGGCGCGCTGCGCGAGAACGGCACGATTTACGAAATTGATGAGCCGCTCCTGCGCAAGCTGCAGCCCGATGTGATCCTCACACAAAAATTGTGCGACGTCTGCGCGGTTGGTTACGGCACCGTCGCCGGGCTGGCCGAAACGTTGCCGGGCCCGCCTCAAGTGGTAAACCTCGAGCCTGCAAGCGTGGCCGATATTTTTGACGATATTCGGGGTGTCGCGGAAGTGTGCGGCGTGCGCGAACGCGCAGACGAATTAATCGCAAGCTTATCGAAGCGTGTGGACATCGTACGCGATCGAGCGGCGACGATTGTAAATCGCCCACGTTGTTTCGTGATGGAATGGGTTGATCCCCCGTTTTGCTCGGGTCATTGGGGACCGGAATTGGTCGAGATCGCAGGCAGCTACGATCCGTTAGGCCGCAAGCATCAACCCTCGGCGCAGGTCGATTGGCAGGAAGTGCTCGACGCGCGCCCGGAGATCATCGTGCTGGCGCTTTGCGGTTACGATGTGAATCGCGCGCGGCAGGATTACGAACTGCTTTGGCGGTTTCCTGATTTCGATTCACTGCCGGCTGCGCAGCGCGGCGAAAATTACCTCGTGGATGCCGGCGCATACTTTGCGCGACCGGGGCCGCGCATCGTCGATAGCCTGGAAATTCTCGCTGGAATTTTGCATCCCGACGAGTTTCCCGAGTTCGCATCGCGGGGGCCGGACGATCTGCGCGTCGTGCTCGCTGCCTGATTATTCGCGTTTGATTCCAGTAACAACTCGCATGAAAAGAATCCGTTGCTCGCGCTATAGCCGGATGACAAAAAGCTGGCCTACCGCAAATGCGGCAAAGGTGGTAATCCAAATTCTCAATCCGTTTCTCCGATGGCGAAAAATCCGCGATTTGTGCCTGCGCCGGAAATCGAGCGCCGTTCCGACGAGCAATTGATCCAGCGCGCCTGGGAATTTTTTCAAATGATGGAAAGACGGCGAACGATCCGCGACTTTTCCGATCGACCGGTGCCGTGCGAAGTGATCGAACATTGCATTCGCGCCGCGGGGACGGCGCCGAGTGGAGCAAACTTGCAACCATGGCATTTCGTAGCGGTGAGTGATCCCAAAGTGAAACATGAGATTCGTGTCGCGGCCGAAGCAGAGGAGAAAGAGTTTTACGAACATCGCGCGCCGAAGGCCTGGCTCGAGGCGCTGGCTGCGCTTGGCACCGACTGGCGAAAACCTTTCCTGGAAATTGCGCCGTGGCTGATCGCCGTATTCGCCCAGCCATTCCGCATTCTTCCCGATGGAACGCGGTCGCCAACTTACTATCCGCTTGAATCTACGGGCATCGCCGCAGGCCTGTTGGTGACAGCGCTGCATTCGTGCGGCCTCGCGACTTTAACGCACACGCCCAGCCCGATGGGATTTTTGAATCGAATCCTCGGGTGCCCGCCGCATGAAAAACCGTTCGTGCTTCTGGTGGCTGGTCACACCGCCGAGGACGCAATGGTGCCTGATATCGCCCGCAAAGCGCTCGACGATATCAGCACGTTTGTGGGCTGATCGTGCGCAGAACGTTCCGCATAGTTATCCTCACCGATGGGGAGGCAAGAAAAAGGCCATGCGAAGACGCATCGCACTTCAAAGGCACTACGTGCGAAATTCAGAGAGAACCTCTTTCATTTTTGCGGAGCTTTGGGAGTGCGAGCGCGTCCTCGCGTCGCTTTTTAACACGGTGTCCAAACCAGCCGAATAAATCTGCGTGAATTGCTGCAATCCGTGGATCAAGTTTCACCCATGCGAATCAGCGAAATGAATTGGATGATGGTGGAGGAATATCTAAAACGCGACGATCGCGCGGTATTGCCTCTCGGTAGCACGGAACAACACGCTTATCTGAGTTTGAGCGTGGACAGCATTTTGGCGGAACGACTTGCCCTTGAAGCGGCGGAGCCTTTGGGCGTGCCGGTTTTTCCAGCGCTGGCGTACGGGATCACGCCGTATTTTCGCGCGTTTCCGGGAACCATCACGTTGCGAGTCCACACCTACATGTCAGTTCTGCGCGACATTCTTGATGCGATCGCCGAGCAGGGCTTTAAACGGATCCTGATCGTCAACGGCCATGGCGGGAACACGCCTGCGCAAGGTTTGGTCGGCGAATGGATGGCCGATCATCCCGGCGTGCGAGTGAAGTTCCATAACTGGTGGAACGCGCCGAAAGTTTGGGCGCAGGTGCAGGCGATCGATCCTGTCGCTTCGCACGCTTCCTGGATGGAAAATTTTCCGTGGACGCGTTTGGCGAAGATCAAGATGCCCTCGGAGCAGAAGCCGATGAGCGATTTAGAGAAAGTGCGCCGGCTCGATCCGAAATCGTTGCGGGAATACCTCAAGGGCGGCAACTACGGCGGTCTCTATGAGCGCGACGACGAGGAGATGATGAGAATCTGGCGCACCGGCGTGGAAGAAACGCGTGTGCTGTTGACAGAAGCGTGGGATTAAGACAAGTAGCAAATCCACATGTTGTGATTGCTTCAAAAAGCGGCGCCAAGTCGCCGCACTCCCAAAGCGCTTCGCGCGAAATTGCCTAACACGCGGATTCTGTTTCGCGAAAGCTTTTGGAGTGCGATACGTCCTCGTATCGCCTTCGAAACAGTGCTATCGACTCGTTTTGCGTTGCGCCGCGATTATGGCGCTGCTAGCTGCGGCCAAAGACATCGCGCAGTTCGTCTTTTGCTTTTTCCAAAATGCGCTTCCGTTTTTGCGGAAGATTTTTGCCAGCGCGATTAATGTAGAAGTTCAACATCGACATCGCCGATTGATACGGCGTGCCCTTGCGCCTTTTGCTGGACTCGGCGGACCGTTTCAACGAGAGCGCGATCCGGTGAGGATCGTTCCATGTGAAGACGTCGGACTCAAGATCGAGCGCACCGCTGCGCTTAGTCACCCTAGCCGACCACTTCGAGCGTGCGCCGCGTCTTCTGCGTTCTTTCGCTGTCATTTTTTGTTCAGGAAAGCACCAGCGAGTAGCCGTGCCTTTGCAGGTTCGCCGCCATGCGGCTGCCCATGATGCCCAGGCCGATGAATCCGATTTTCATTTCGACTTCAGGCTGCGGTCAGCAGGCGCCAAAGCCGATAGGCGTGATAGACAAATCGGAGTTAGCAAGTCTTTTTGTGTTCATATCATTGTTCCGAATTTCTCTTTTGTATGTTCGCATTTCGCTGTTTCGAGACGCCTTTCTGTTACGTAATTCCAAGCGACTGAAGCGTCGCGGTAGTCGGCGTGCCGGTTACGCTTAGATCATGGTCTTCCTGGTAACGCGCGAGCGAAGCTTCGGTCTGGTCGCCAAGGATTCCGTCGATCGCGCCGTGGTAATAACCCAGCTTTTCGAGTTGCGACTGGACTGCGCTTACAACGCTGTTGCCATATTGACCTGAAACAGCGTCGCTGGGGTCAGCATAATAGTCGTACGGATCGGAGCCGTAGTAATCATACGGGTAACCGTAGTAATCGTACGGGTAATAATCGTCAGCGTAGTAAGGATAGTAATCCCAGGGATAAAGTCCCCACCAGAAGCCGTTGACAAAAACAAAGACGTGACCGTGATCAAAGTGGGCGCCATGCCTGTCCCAATCGCGATGCCAGTTGCCATCATGGCGCGCATAGACCCGATGATTGGTGATTGCGCGCTTGACTGCCGCTGCTGAGACTTGCGGGTTGGAAACCCGCGCGCTTTGCCGTGTCAGCGAGCCGGCGGGATTTTGCTGGCGATTCATCGTCGCCGTCCTTCCCGTATGGGAAGAACTCACCAATCGGTTACCCGGCGCAGTGAAGCTGCGTGACTCCACAGCAGGCGTTCCAACGCGACTGTAGGAGAATCGCGGGGCGCGAGTTATGGCGCCGAGACTTCTCCCTGCAAAGTGCGTGCCCCCGAACGCATTCGGAGCTGCGTGAAAACCGCCACTGGGGTAGCCACCGAAATGGGCGCCACCGCGGAAACCGCCAAAGCCACCAGCGTGAAAACCACCAGCACGGAAGCCACCGCCACCGTGGAAACCGCCGCCACTGAAACCTCCACCATGGAAGCCGCCACCACCGCCGCCGCCACGTCCAGCGGCCTGTGTCGCAGCGCCGAGCGCCACGAAGGTGATGCCGATCGCTAACGTGATTATTTGCTTAATTTTCATGATTCACATTCGCTCTCGTTGTGTTTCATAACCACGGCGCGACCGTGGGATTTCTGGGTGCTCCATAAGGATGGCTCTTGCCTCTCTCTTACGGGAGATGTCGGAATCTGCAAAGCGGCGCACCCGCATTTGCTTGGGCTACGGAGTGCCAAGCAGGGGCTATAGCTACAGCGGCTAAGTTATCGTCAGTCTCACCGATTTCACCGGGCGCCTGCCCGATTCAGAAGCTCGATCGCTTCCTTATCCAATTCGAGCTTGGTCGCGTTGATGAGATCGTTCAGCTGATCTAGGTTCGTGGCGCTGGCGATGGGCGCGGTGACACTCGGGCGCGCGATGAGCCACGCGAGCGCAACCCGCGCAGGTGTTGTTTTCAGCTGCCCCGCTACCTGATCCAGCGCGTCAAGAATCCTGAAGCCGCGTTTGTTCAGGTATTTCTTGACCATCCTCTCGCCGCGCGGGCTCTTCGAGAGATCGGCCGCAGACCTGTATTTGCCCGTGAGAAATCCGCTGGCTAACGAGAAATAGGTGATAACCGCCAACCCGTTTTCCACGCATACGCGTTCGAGTTTCTCCTCGTACTCGGCGCGATCGTATAGGTTATACTCGGGTTGGAGCGTTTCGTACCTTGGCAACCCGCGCTCCTTGCTAACTGTCAAAGCCTCTGAGAGTCGTTCGGCGCTGTAGTTCGATGCTCCGATGGCTCGGACCTTTCCCTGCTCGATCAACTGCGCGTAAGCTTCGAGCGTCTCTTCCAAAGGGGTATCGGAGTCATCCCGGTGTGATTGGTAGAGATCAATGTAGTCTGTGCGCAGCCGCGATAGTGAATCTTCCACCGCACGCAGGATATAGCCTTTGGAGAGGCCCTTCTTATCATGGCCCATCTCCAGCCCGACTTTGGTGGCGATGATTACCTTATCACGTCTGCCACCTTGCTTGAGCCAGTTGCCGATGACCATCTCGGATTCACCGCCACGGTTTTCCGGCGCAAACCTGGAATAGACATCGGCGGTGTC
The DNA here is from genome assembly GCA_003219335.1 of Verrucomicrobiota bacterium. GTDB lineage: Bacteria > Verrucomicrobiota > Verrucomicrobiia > Chthoniobacterales > UBA10450 > Udaeobacter. Next base: position 8,781 of record QHOF01000078.1, read on the forward strand.
GATCAAATTGAATCGGGCGGCGACGAAGGCGTCGAGCAATCGGAAGGAGGTCTTCTCATCCGCGGTCCAGCCGAAGACGTTGCCGCCGAAGGCCAGCGGCGCCACTTCCAATCCCGAATTCCCAAGCCTGCGTTTTCTCATTCTCTCTTTGGCGCCGTAATGGTCCGTTGAAAGGCGTGTCCCTTGTTATCGCATATGACGCTCACGATGGCCGTGGCGACAACGTTGGGGCACTTCATCCATTCGTTATGACTCCACCTGAGTAAAACAACGAATTTTGGGTTGCGGGCCAGACTTGCGAATCAGATGCCCACGACCAGACTAATAGCGTTCCGCGGCGAAAACGGATTCCGGATCGGAGCCGGAAACTTTGCCGACTGCGATCCAGCCGAATCGACTGACCAGCGCGCCAATTAGAAATGAAATCGCTGCGAACGGAACCAGGCCGAAAAACCGAAGGATGAGCGCAAGCGGACCGTTGAAGATTTCGCCGATGCGAATGAGCCAGCCCGAACGGTGCTCGTGAATTGCGCGATCGGCGGCGCCGTGTTTGTCCAGGCTGAGCCAAATGAGGAGCACCGTCTCAATCCCAGCCGCATAAAACCCGATGAAGTTGAGCGCGGCGATGCGGTGCCCGAGCAATTCTAACAGTGCTGCCGCAGATCCCAGCCCGGCGGTCCCAAAATGAATCGGCAGCAGCGTGCGATGCAAAAACCACGCGGGTATTGCGGTCGCGCCAATGAGCACACCGGTATAAGTGGCGAGCAACATCCCGAAGAAAGCGGAACCAAACATAAGGACACCGGCGGCGACACGCAGTAGTTGATCAACTGTGCCGCCGAAAACTTGATGCACGTGCAGTTCGAGTGCGATCAAACCGGGAACGACGCATGCGCCGAACCCTGTCAAAATCCAGGCACCCATCGACATGGCTGATTGAGGTTTAAAAACGCGCAGCATGTTGATGAAAAGATGGGGGCGACCGAGATCGAGAATTAACAGAAGCGGCGAGAGTATCGCCGCGATGGCGGCCACCCACATCGCGGTGTGCACAAGATCGACATGGTGAAATATTGCCGCTGCCAGCGCGATTACCGCCGACATTCCGCCAAAACCGCCGACGAAAAAGTAAACTGGAATTTCCCATGTCCAGACCGGCGGTTTGACCACCGGCTGGCCGTAGTAACCGGGTCCGCCTCCGGACGGACTCGCCGTGGCGAGCTTGCGCGGAATCGGTCCGCCAGCAATATCGACACCACGGCCGGTGACAGCGCCTTTCTGCCAGGCTTCCTCACGCAGCTGGTCTAGTCGCGATTCGTCAGGCATAGACTATCTGGGGAGCGCACGCGTCTCGCGCATCGGCGAGCGCGTCTCCGCGATCGCGAACTTTCTCCGTGTGACTTCGCATTGCCGGCAAACGAGCAACTCCTGGAGAAAAGATTGTTTCGGCGTGACGCCGAAACCAGCACGCGAGACGCGTGCGCTCCCCAATCGTGCTCGTTTCATCATGAGAAAAAGGCAAACGCTAAGAGCGTTGCGATGATGGCCGCGATCGCGGTCGCGAAGGCCGCTGTCCACGCTGACTTTAGGTAAATTGTTGGAACCTGCGGCTTCGGCGGCAGCCCATAAGCTTCCGGTTCCCCGAGGATCAGAAAAAATGCGTGGATGCCACCGACACTCGTTTCCCTTGGATCGTAAAGCTGCGCGTCATCATAACCATGTTCGTGTAGTTCTTGCACACGGTGTGTTGCTCGCGCGCGCAAATCGTCGAGGCGGCCGAACACGATCGATTCAGTCGGGCAGACCTTTGCGCAGGCCGGGACTAGTCCGCTCTTTTGCCGATCATAACAAAAGGTGCATTTGAATGCGCCGCCTGCATCGGGCAGCGGTTTCGGCCTGCGATCGATCACGCCAAACGGACACGACACGACGCAATAACCGCAGCCGTTGCAAACGTCATTCTGCACGAGGACAGAACCGACTTCCGTACGCACGATCGCGCCGGTCGGGCACGCTTCGAGACAGCCGGCGTCCTCGCAATGTTTGCAAACATCGGACAGAAAAATCCAGCGAAACGGATCTTCACCATCACCGTTGCCTAACGAGTGCGACCCGACGATCTGATTTCCTTTTTGTCGATCTTGTTCGACAAACATGACGTGCCGCCAGGTGGATGCGCCGAGATGACCGGTGTTGTCGTAAGAATTTCCCGACCACACAAAGCCGTCATCGGGCACGTGGTTCCATTCTTTGCACGCGACTTCACACGCTTTGCAGCCGATGCACACTGTCGGGTCGGTGAAAAAACCAACCTCGACGTGCTCTTGCACGTACGAATGCCGGCGCTGGTTCGTACTTTTTGTGCCTTCCCCAATCATAAGATAGCGCGAGCCTCTGGCTTGCGAGCCTGTTTAGNGCTGTTTAGGCGCAAGCGAGACGCATGCGCTACTTTTTATCGCGCTCATTCTTTTTCTTCCTTCCCGTGGCCGCCCGGAGGGTTTTCGCCTCCTTTGGCTGTGTCGAGCGGCGGTTGCTCTGGATGGAGGTTTGCTGGGCCACCCGTAGGGACGTGTTTGTTAATCCATTCCTCGAACGCAGCTCCCCGCGGCAATCGGCCAGGAACAATGTTACAGGCAGCAGCTTTCGCTTCCATGATGGTAACGTTCGGTTCGCCGGAGATGCTAAGAAGATCGTTCGCCGCGCCACCGCGAACCAAGCCGGACGTGCCAAAATGATAAGGTAACCCAACTTGGTGCACTGTTTTTCCATTGAGATGCACTGGGCGAATCCGGCGACTAACAAGTGCGCGCGCTTCAATCGCGCCGCGCAAAGTCACGATGCAAATGTAATCGCCATTCTTCACACCAAGCTCGCGCGCAAGCTCAGGCGAAATCTCCGCGAACATTTCCGGCTGCAACTCGGAGAGATGACTGAGAAAGCGCGACATACCGCCGGCTGTATGATGTTCGGTCAACCGGTAGGTGGTCAGCACAAATGGAAACTTTGCATCGCCCGGTGACGCGTACCGATCCAATGCTCCGGCGGATTTGTGTTGTGGGAGTAAAGCTCATTTGAAACGGGCGACTCGAGCGGCTCGAAATGAGTCGGCAACGGCCCGTCCTGCAAACCCTTTGGCACAAAAAGCCAGCCGAGTCCGTCCTCGTGCAAAGTAAATGGCGCATCACCAGGAATTGCGTCCAAGCCTTCGGCGCCTACCTCTGGCTCGAAGTCGGGAGGTTTTCCTTTTACGAAGCCGGGAACATCGATGCCGGTCCACTTGTCCGAGTCCCAGTCCCACCACACCAGTTTCTTGCGTTCGCTCCAGGGACTGCCGTCCGGCCGCGCACTGGCACGATTGTATATAATGCGGCGATCGCCCGGCCACGCGAAGCCCCAGCCGTGACCGAGATAATCCTTGGATTTCCGTGAGTTCGCCTTGTTGACACCGTCGCGACCTAAGACGCCCGAATAGATCCAACAGCCGCTTGCAGTTGATCCGTCGGCTTTTAATTCGGCGAAGCCGTTAACCTGCTTTCCATGATGCGGATTACCTTCGCGATCGATGCCGAAAACAACGCTTTCGTTCCCGCTGGAGTCACCGACTCCAGCTACAGGATCCGTGTACCAGCCGTTGATCTCGGTGAGCACGGCTTCCGTTTTCGGGTCGCCCAGTTCGTCTTCCGGATACCACCAGTCGAGCGCGCGCAGCGGCTCGTCGATTGAGTCATCCGACGCTTTTGCTTTTGCGATCAAACGCAACGCAAGTTGATGCATGAACCACGCCTCCGAGCGGCAATCCCCCGGCGGATCGACAGCTTTTTCGCGCCATTGCAAAAGTCGCTGCGTGTTTGTGAACGCGCCTTCTTTCTCGGCATGACCGGCCGCCGGGAAAAAGAACACTTCAGTCTCGATGTCCTCCGCCTTCAACTCGCCGCGGTCGATTTCGGGCGATTCGCGCCAGAAATTTGCCGATTCAATTTCTACCATGTCGCGCACGACCAGCCATTTCAGTTTCGAAAGCGCTTTTCGCTGGAGCCGCGAATTAGGCGCGCCGACGGCTGGGTTTTGTCCCATCAAAAACATACCTTCCATTTTTCCGTCGAGCATGTCGTAGAGGAATTCGAAGAAGGAATGGTTGCCGGTAAGCTTGGGAAGCCAACTGTAACCGAAATCGTTTTTCGCGGTTGCGCGCTTCCCGTAATAGGCCTTGAGCGTGCTGACCATGTATTTCGGGTAACCCGACCAAAGCCCAGTCTTTTTCGTGTAGGTGTCGAGGTACTGCTGAAGCGTCTGGTCGCCTTTGTGCGGCATTGTCAGGTAGCCGGGTAGAATGTCATAGAGCGTGGGAATATCGGTGGAGCCCTGGATGGACGCGTGACCGCGCAACGCCAGAATGCCGCCACCCGGACGTCCGATGTTGCCTAACAACAATTGCAGAATAGCAGCGGCGCGAATGATCTGCACTCCCTTCGAATGCTGCGTCCATCCTACTGCGTAGCAAACCGCGGCTGTCTTCTTCGGCCCGGATGCGGCAACCAGCGCGTCTGCGACCTTGTGGAAAAGCTCCGGCGGAATGCCGCAGATTTTCTCCACCATCTCCGGCGTGTAACGGGAGAAATGTCGTTTTAACTTCTGAAAAACGCACTGCGGATGTTGCAACGTGAGATCACGCTCGGGACGGCTCAGGTCGCCGCCTTTATAGAGCCAACTGTCGCCTTCGTAAGCGCGTTTCTCTTCGTTCCAGCCAGAGAAATAGCCATCGCCGTTGCCTTCCGGGTCGCGATATTCGTCGGACAAAATGCAGGAGGCATTGGTGTAAGGGACGACGTACTCGCGGAAGAACAGATTGTTCTCAATCAAGTGCCTGACGAGACCGCCAAGAAACGCAATGTCGGTCCCGGCGCGCAGGGGCACCCAGATGTCGGCCAGCGCGCTGGTGCGTGAGAAACGCGGATCGACATGGATGATGGTCGCGCCGCGCTCTTTTGCTTTCATCACCCAGCGAAAACCAACCGGGTGGGCCTCGGCCATCGACGAGCCTTCGATTAAAATGCAATCCGCATTCGCGAGATCTTGTTGCGCGGTTGTAGCTCCGCCCCGGCCGAAGGAGGTGCCCAGACCGGGCACCGTGCTGCTATGTCATATCCGCGCTTGGTTGGACACGCACACCATGCCCAGGCCGGCGGTGAAAAGTTTTTTGATTAGATAATTTTCTTCGTTATCGAGCGTTGCGCCGCCGAGGTGGCAGATTGCTGTTGTATGGTTGATGGTCGCGCCGTTCTGTTTGTGCACGAACGTGCGCTTGCGCGATTCCCAGACGCGGTCCGCCACCACGTCCATCGCGCGCTCCAGCGAAATTTCCGTCCATTCTTTCGCGCGCGGCGCGCGATATTTCATTTTCGTCTCGCGCCGCGAATGTGTGAGCAACTGATACGAGGCCGCGCCTTTCGGACAAAGATTCCCCTGGCTGATTGGACTTTCGGGATCGCCTTCGATGGAAAGGAGTTTTCCGTCCTTGTGAAAAATCAATTGTCCGCAACCGACGCCGCAGTAAGGGCAAATCGAGCGCGCCACTTGTGCGTCATCGATCCGCGCATGCATCGCGCGCGTTTTATCCGACATCGCCTCCAACCCAGTGCCGTCAGCGCGTTCCCGAATCTGCCGAATGAGCGGCCATTTCGAAAGCAACGCAGTGAGGGATGCCATGACGTTCCGTCCTCGCTTAAGCAGCCATTTTTCTTGCTATCTTTTTCATTCGAAATTGTAAAGCGTAAACCATCACGCGCAGCGGAAACTCTCTCTGTTGGGTAACCATCGCAGTAATTTCGCAAGAGCTATTCTTCGTCGCTCTGCTCATCCGCTTCGGCTGCCCGACGCATTTGCTCGTGCTCCGCTTCGTTGAGGCCTTCTTCGAACATCTGCGCGGCCTCGCTTCGTCCCTCGGCATCTTCATCTTCACCGAGAGATTCTGGTGCCTGATGTCCAGTCCAGCCCGGCACAGGATCCCAAGCTTCCGATTCAGGCGCGGATTCGAGGTTCTCTTCCCGTGGATCGATTTCCTCTTCCCCGGTCAGCTCGCGTTTGGCCTGTTGATAGTCAGCCTTGGTCGGTTTCAAACCATGACCATTGATCCGGGCTAACTCGCGTGCACGAGCTTCCACCATCGCCGGCGTCGCCGCCCCGATGCCAGCAGCGTTCTCCATTATGATGCCTTTATTCAGTGGATTTCTTCATCGATCACAATCGCGCCAGTCCCGGCGAACACTAGGGAGAAGGTCCCGATGAATTCCGCTGCGAGCTTCTTCACACTTTGCTCGCGACGCAATGTTCGTCGCAGAACGAATCGATCTTGGCACGGATTTGATCGCGGACTCGGCGTGTTCTCTCCAACCGTTCCTCGTACGTGCCCGTGAATTTGGATGGATCGGCAAATGGCCAATGCAACCGAGTAGTGACG
>QHOF01000079.1:0-5546 GCA_003219335.1 Verrucomicrobiota bacterium
CCTAACATTGTCATGCGCTGCGACTCGCCGGAAGCGATCAAAACGGCAGTCAGCAAGAAGTTGGGAGTCGGAATTCTGTACGAAGATGCTGTAAAAGACGGCCTCGCGGCGGGCGTGTTCAAGCGAGTCCATATTTCAGGGCTTGCAATGGAAGGGAAGACTTACATCATCTACCACAAGAGCCGCCCGCTCTCGTCCAACGCTGAGGTCTTTCTCAATCTACTGCGACAATGGCGTGATGAAAAAACCACCAACTCCAAGATGGGCACACAGGACGATCGGCAGATCTAGCCCGCCGTGCCGGCAAGATAATAGTTGATGAGGCGAATGCTACAGCAGGTGGCGGTCGCGCAGAATGCAACGAATCATAGCCAAATCGCTATATCATGTCATTCCAAAAAAATATTGGACAAGGAGTTGACGGTTAAACTATGAAGCACACTTAGTTTTTGCACCTGAAACTCCGTCGGGAGTTGAGAAGACGAAGTCAAGACTGAACACTATAGGCGACATTTCAGCGGTACCGATTCAATGAGACTATTAATGTTGAAAGCGACCTCCCAGCATCCTCTCAGCATGTGCCTACGGTAGGACGAGGACTATTATGGATGAAGATAAAAAAGCAGCTGACCAAACTAAAACCCTATCGCTTAAGCCGCAAAGAATGAATCCAAGACCGTGGCTGGGTCTAACGGACTCTTATAATCCACGCGAACAAGGAAGGAGTTTATGCAACGCAAATTGGTAGCGATCACGAGTATCTGTGCATTGGTACTGTCGGGGTGTGGTCTCTATGGTAACAAGGAGTTTTCTTTTTTCGGGGAGCACCGAGTCAATATTGCGGGTGCCAATCAGATGCTCGATCCCAACATCGAGACCTTCGATGACGAACACCTGATTGCGATCCTCAATCCAAGTGAACCTAAACTCATCTCCGGCGAACCTTTGACCGTTATAGACGTTGAGCGAGCCTTTCAACAAGCAAACAACTTCACCCCGCAAGACGCAATGCAAAACGGAATGCAGCACAGAAATGCCGTGCAGGAGCGACTTATCCTGAGTTCACAGCAAACGTGTAATTTTTATAAGGACTATCTTCGCAGGGTTGACGCCTACAAAGGTTTCACTTTAGGTAGTTTGACAACGGCACTAGGGGCCGCCGCGGCGATCGTTACGGGCGCAGGAGCAGCGCGAGCTTTGGGAGGAGCTGCTGGGATTACGAGCGGCATTAGCGCCGAGTTTGACCAAGCGTTCTTCAAGAGTATTGCTCTTCATGTGATCACACCCGGGATCGACTCGCGTCGCGATAGGGTACTCAAACAAATACGCGAACAAGAACAGTCAAAATCTATAAGCCAATACAACGTACAGGCTGCGGTACGTGATGCGCTCGTGTATCAGAATCAATGCACCCTAAATGCTGGTCTAGAAGAGGCAGCTGAATCGATTAAAGAGGTGCGAGATCCGGGATTGAAGACTGCGCTAGCAGCGGTAAGGCAGGCACTGCAGTTGCAGGGCGCTGTTCAAACGCTTGGAGCCAGTGCAGCGGTAAGTGGGCCTCTGCCTGATAATGAAATGCCAAACGTTGCTCTTGAGGAAGCGAGACAGCTCGTCGAAGCAGAGGCGAATAGTATCTCGACGCGGATCAAGGCGTTGGAGGGCAGAGCCGAGCTCAAGGATAAAATCGCTCCCATTAAGGCAGCCGTAGAAAAGCAGAAGTCCGAAACACTCGCGATCCTGGACGGGGAGAAGGACAAGGTAGCAGCCGTGACCGACGAATTGACGAAGAAAGGCGCGGCACTTGCTCTAGCCAGTAACGATCAGACTCACGCACTGCTGACCGACGAAGTTGTGGCGACGAGGATGACGGCAAAGGCTCTCTCTAAGAGACTACGCGGCATTGCGCAACACTTCAAGGCGTTCATCCAACAACAGGACGGGAAACTCGACGAGCTCGAGGCTACAACAAAAGCCAAACCTTCAAGATAGTAATCTTGTAACTGGAGGTAAGGATGCCAAGCCCCGCTAGCTTAGCTAGAAACTTGTGATGGCTCACATTTCAGGGATTGCAGACCGAAGGACTCTGGCCCGTCTGTTGGCTGAGGGCGAAGTCTCCGCGAAGTTGCGGCTAAACTCGATCGAAGCAGATGCCGTCGAGGCGCTTGAGCGCATCCTATTTTACCTCGGCTTGGGCCAGGAACTTGATTGGGCCAGGCTTGGCGCAGATGGACATTACGAAACGCACACTCAGGCGGCTGTGTCAGCCTTTGCAGTTCGGGAAGGACTCTCGGGCGACGGGGCAGAGACAACGTCGGAGCAACTTGCTCGAATGCTGGAGCGCCACGATGAGGCTGTGGAGCGAGATCTAACGGCGCTCACGGTGATCCACGCCGGAGGACAGTTGCCTACGACACTGCGCCGAAGCAGCCCGGACGCTCAAAGCATACGCGTGTTGCAAAGACTGCTCTACGTTGTCGGATACGGCGACGAGATGAAGTGGGACAAGTTCGGCGATGACGGCGACTACGGCAGCAACACGGTCAGATCTGTAGCGGCTTTCGCCAATGACGTCAAAGCGCAGAGCGACGGCACGGCAGTTAGCGATGCGCTCGGGGCGAAACTGCTCGAGGCGGTCGCCCAGAAGCGCGAGCGCCCGGAACCGCTGTTACAGGATGCGTTAAACATTACGGACACGAGTATTTTTGTCGTAATCAACGGAGGGAGGCGAAAGATCGCAGCGAAGGTCAAGTTTGGGAATCGACAAGGCTGGAGGGCGATGGGAGATATGGCTTTTGCCACTTTTCTCGAGACTCGGCCCGACGTGTTTGCCGGGCAGCCCCCGTCCATTCTGCACGTCCTTCATGCAGTCGTCCAAAACGAGGGCAGTCTTGATGCCGTCAATGCTTATGACAATGCCTTCGTCTCGTTTGGCATTTTACAATGGACGGCAGGCGTCGAGTCGGACAAGGGCGAGTTAGCCGCTTTCTTGAATCACTTGAAGAGCAATCGCCCCGCTGTTTTTCAGAAATACTTCGGCGCTTTTGGTCTCGACGTGGTGGGGATCACGGGAGGTACAAATTCTCCTGCTTCCGGTCACTTGACGCTCCACGGCCAGCGGCTCGATAGCTCGAACAAAAAGGAAGCTTTGCGCCAAGGCGATTGGGTTTACCGCTTTTGGAAAGCCGGGCAGGACCCGCTGGTGGACCAAGCCGAAGTGGAGTATGCGCTGGCACGGCTGAATATTTTTTATCGCAATCCGGGAAAGAAAATCATGGGACGGTTGGTCGCCGATTATGTCTCTTCTGAAGTGGGAGTGGCTTTGCTTTTGGATCAGCACATCAACCGGCCCGGCCATGTCCCGGTCACGCTAGCTGAAGCCGTTAGGGATTCGATTGACGAACTTGGCGATCCGAACGACTGGGTCGACGATGCGGAGCGGCAACTGCTTGAACGCTATCTGGACCTTCGCCACAGGACGACCATGACCGACTCGAAAAAACGGGCGAAGCAGATCCAGGAATTGGCGGGCACAGTCGTGTCCGCTCGGCGGGGTTCATTTCAAATATGATTTCATGGGTCTCATCCGACATAATAGGGGTTGGTCCCATGAGATTCGGGGGATCGAGAGGTTTCATGAAAACGTAATCAAAAGTTCGTTGCGTGACGGGAGGACAATATGGCTAATCCCATTTTGATTCTGCACGGCTGGAGCGATAACTACGAGTCCTTTCTTCAGTTAAAGCTGTGGCTGTGCGCTCACGGCTACCAAGTCGAAGACGTGTTTTTCGGCAACTATGAATCGATGGAGGATCATGTAACTTTCGACGACCTGGCGGACGGTCTGCAGAGCCGATTCGAGGAAATGGCGGTCAAAAAAAAGCTGCTCGCGCTGAAACCGTTTTCACTCGACGTCATCGTCCATTCGACCGGCGGCCTGGTCGTGCGCCATTGGCTGCACCATTATATTCAGGACGTTTGCAAAGGGGACCTCGAGTGTTGTCCGATTCAGCGGTTGATCATGCTGGCGCCAGCCAATTTCGGCTCTCGGCTTGCCGAGCAGGGAAATTCCGGCTTGGCAAAACTTTTCAAGGGCGGTTTGGCACACCGGTTTGAAACGGGAAAGCTGATTCTGGAAGGGCTGGAACTGGGCAGCCCCGACACATGGAGAATCGCCGAGCACGACCTCTTTTCGGCCAAGAAATTCTATCGTGGTTCAAAAGGCCATGGACCCTTTGTGTTCGTATTCTCCGGCACCGGCACCTACGGAGACCTTAAGGGGTTTGTTGCTCCCGGCGCGAACGAGGATGGATCGGATGGAACCGTGCGCGCCGCGGCCGCGTCCCTCAACAGCATCAAGATCGCCATCGATTACAGCGATCCGGCTAACCCTAAAGCGAGCGGAAAAAGGGGGAATTACGATGCCTTTGCCTTTGCTCTCGTGCCGGGCAGAAATCACAGCGAAGTAGTTCCACAGGATGCGAACGACGACAAGCATCCCACGTTCGCCCGAATCAAACAGTGCCTCGACGTGGACAGCGACGCGAAATACGAAACGTTGCGGGGACAGTTCGAGACGGAGAATAAAGCGTTTTACGCCGGCGAAGCCAAAAAAGACGACGGAAAGCGGGTGCACCGGTATCAACAGTTCCTCGTGCGCGTCAACGACGACATGGGGAACGAGGTCACGGATTACCGGGTAGATTTTCATGTCGTGGACGATACGATCGCAGGGAGCAACATTAAAGAGGCCGAGACGCTCAAGGCGCTTCAGAAATATCAGAAGTTAACGCAGTTTCTTCAAGATAATGTCATCGCCCACGTCAACAAGCATAGCACCAATCCAAGTTACCGCACTTTTTTCATCAATTTGGACAAACTCGAAGAGCTGCAGCGACGAGTAAAAAGCGAGGCTCCCGGAGCGTTCATTGGGATGAATTTAGACGCCATCGGTCCTACCAGAGATATTAGCTACGATACCCATCTGCTGCATTATCTTCCAGTCGAAATCCAAATTAAGGACGACCAACAAGGCCTCGTGGAGTTTTTCAAGGCCAATACCTCGACTCTCGTGGAGATGCGGCTCCAGCGCGTGCCGGGCGAGGGAGTTTTTGAATTCTTGTGGCAAAAAAAGCCGTAGTTAAGACCAGACGATTCAATTTCACAAGCATGGAAGAAGCCGATTGAACGATGGTTGTCAACGATCAGGGTTCTGACGTCTCCGGCGAAGAGCAGTTTACAGATACCGTCTTTCCGGCGGAGATCGAAGAAATCGTCAATGGCCGTTCTTCATTTCTTGACGATCGGGGTCCTGCGCTTGCCGCAATCGTTCAAGCATTGAGAACTGTACGCGATTTCGAGGAACGGATCGCTCTTAAGCAGCGGCAGCATAAGCGCATTTGGTTCTCCGAACTCTCCGGGAAGCTTGCAGCCCGGCTCTCGGGCGTCAATTTCTTTCCTGCCGTCCTGACCTCCCTGCTTGCCGCTCGCCACCATCGGGCCGGGACAATCCGCAGAGAAATCGCCGGCTATCAAAAAACTCTGCAAGA
>QHOF01000079.1:5589-6116 GCA_003219335.1 Verrucomicrobiota bacterium
CGGTTCAACTTGATTGGCCTCGCATTTTCCGGCGGGGGAATCCGCAGCGCCACCTTCAATCTGGGCATTCTTCAGGGACTGGCGGATCTTGGTATTCTCCGCTTCTTTGACTATCTCTCAACGGTCTCTGGCGGCGGTTACATCGGAAGCTGGCTCAGCGCATGGATCTGGCACGAGCGAACAAGTGCCGCTGGAGGTTTTGCGACCGTAACGGCGCAGCTCAGGCCCGCTCTGTCGGCCCGGGAGCGCCAGGCGGAAAACGCTCCGGCCGCGACCGTCGGTGAATACCCTCCGCAGTGCGGCCCCGATCCGATCTTCCACTTGCGCCGTTACAGCAACTACCTCACTCCACGGGTCGGTTTCTTCTCCCAAGATACGTGGACCGGCATTGCAACGTATGTGCGCAATCTCCTTTTGATTCAGCTCATGCTCGTTCCCGTTTTGGCGATAATTCTCTTGTTCCCGAGAGTTCTGGCTAGAGTTATCACAATATCCGATGATTTTTGGCTGGGGGCGGCCGTCGCGGC
>QHOF01000079.1:6191-7550 GCA_003219335.1 Verrucomicrobiota bacterium
TCACCTCCTGCGCTTTCTACTCTCGATCCTTGTTCCGGCGGTAGCGGCGGCTTTTCTATTTTCCTGGATTTTCGGCCTGCACGAATGTCAACTTCCGGAGATCCAACTCCTCGCTTGGCTGCGCGCCGTGCTGGAGAAAAGGCTCGGCGGCGGTGTTTATTTGAGCTTCGTGCAGTGGGGTTTGGTCGTCGGTGCTCTGAACGTCGCGATTTATATCCTGTGCGCTGTCATTCATCGGGGAGACAAGTTTCACGGTACCCGCATCGGCAGCGATTTCGTCTCCGGCTTGGTCGGGGGAGCGCTTCTTTATGCGCTGCTCTATGTCGCCTTGCGGGAATGGGCCAAACAGGATCGAATCTGGGACGTCATCAGTTTCGGTCCGCCGCTGTTTTTGATTATTCTTTTACTTGCCATCACCGTGCAGGTCGGATTGCGGGCCGTCACCGAATCGGACGCCGCGCGAGAGTGGCGCGGGAGCATGGGGGCATGGCTGCTGATCAGCGCGCTCTTCTGGGCCGGCCTCTGCGCGCTTTCATTCTATGGACCCCTGGGGTGGGAATGGTTGGGAGACGCGGCAAAAACAAAGACCGCCCTGATCACGGGCTGGTTAGGCAGCACGCTGGCGACGGTCCTCGCGGGAAAAAGCCCGAACACGGGGAATTCCGCCAGTCCCTCGAAGGCGGAATGGGTGATCAAGTTCGGTCCCATCATAGCCGTGCTTGGACTTTTGATCGCGATCGCAACGGTATCACACAAGATCGTGACCCACTGGTCTCCGCCGTCGACTGAAGACGGTCAGGGACAATCGTCTGGGCCCGCGGCGAGCGCGCAAAAACTCATGCAGGCCGAGATCGGCGGTACGTTGCGGTTCGGCTCGGAAGCAATGAAGGTTGCCATGAGCCTGAAACCCGAACAGGCCTCGAACGGAAGCACGAAATTCAAAGACTATTGGAAAGCGGTTAAGCGCGGCGACCTTCGCACCCTCGGCAAGTTTTTGGGCCTCTGTTTGTTCATCGCCGCCCTGCTTGCCTGCCGGGTTGACGTCAATGAATTTTCTCTCCACGCCGCCTACAGAAACCGGCTGGTGCGATGTTACCTGGGAGCTTCCAGAGGAAGACAGAGGAAGCCCGATCCTATAACGGGCTTTGATCCTGAAGATGATTTTCCGCTTTCAAAGCTTCGCGCTAGCTCCCAACATCGCGGGGATCATTACGACGGTCCTTACCTCGTCATCAACACAGCCCTCAATCAGATGGCCGGAAAAGAATTGGCGTGGCAGCAGCGCAAGGCGACGTCCTTTGTCTTGACGCCGCGCTTCTGCGGCAGCGGCGAGACCGGCTATAAAAAGACCGAGGATTT
>QHOF01000079.1:7593-18210 GCA_003219335.1 Verrucomicrobiota bacterium
GCCGCCGTGTCGCCCAATATGGGTTACCACAGCAGCGGCCCGATCGCCTTTTTGTTGACTCTGTTTAACGTTCGCCTCGGCTGGTGGGTGCGTAACCCAAAAAAAGACGGGCAGTCCAGCCGGCGCCCGCGCCCGGTCCGCTTTCCTTACCTGGTTTCGGAACTGTTTGGACAGACCACGGACGATTCCAAGTATGTGTATCTCTCAGACGGCGGGCACTTTGAGAATTTGGGCATTTATGAGCTGGTCCGCCGGCGGTGCAAATATATCGTATGCTGCGACGCCGGGGCCGATCCCAAGATCGGTTTTGAAGATCTCGGCAACGCGATTCGAAAGATCCGCACGGATCTGGGGGTAAGCATCGAGATCGACCTGGATATGATCCGTCGCGAAGCCGGGCAGCGCCATAGCCGGTGGCATCAGGCGATCGGGACCATCCGCTACGATAACGTGGACGCCGATGAGTCCGTGGGCATGCTCGTCTATATCAAATCGTCGCTGAGCGGCGACGAACCGGGTGACGTCCTGGAGCATGCCACACAGCATGCGTCATTTCCGCACGACACCACTGCGGATCAGTTCTTCGACGAGTCGCAGTTCGAGTCCTACAGGAGATTGGGAGAGCACGTCGCGTGGGAGGTTTTCCGCTGTGCCCAAGCGGAGAAGCAAAAAGGCGCCGTCCCCGTCTTCAATGCGCTGCGCCACCACTGGGTTTCCATGCCGCCCAGGCTCCGCGAATCTTTTCTCGGCCAACAAGAAGCCCTCGTTCGGCTCGAAGCCAAACTGCGCGACGATCCTGAATTGGTAGATTACGCCTCAAAAATTTATCCCGAGATCGAAACGCTCCTTGGTCCCGGACCGTCATCGAAAACGTCGTCGGATCCGCGGGCTGTGCTTCACTACTGCAATATGCAGCTCGATCTCATGGAAAATGTCTTCCTCGCCTTGGAGCTCGAGAAATATCACTCGTACGCCGTGAACCGGGGCTGGATGAATCTGTTCCGTCGCTGGGCGATGACCGAGACGTTTCAAAAACTCTGGCCGGGCCTGCGCGGCGGCTATAGCAGGCAATTTGTCGATTTCATCGAGGAACATTTTCTCCCGTGCGCGCAGTTCCAAATCGTCGGCGGCATCCCGGCGGGCCTCGTGCAGCGGCTGGCCGAGGAGTTCAAGCTCGATCAATTGAGCGCGGAAATAGCGCCGAAATTTTCGCAAGCTCTGAAAGGTCCTGTAGCGCTTAAGGCCGGCGTTGCCGGGTGGTTTGCCGTTCCGAATAGCGAAGGGTCTGTCACCGAAGCGTGGGGCGTGGCCGTCGTCTCCGAATATAAAAATTTGGACTCTGCTAAAAGCTCGGAGAAATACGATTACCAGCTCTACGTGTGGGTGCGCGGGGCTTACCGGAACCTCGGCATCGGCGGAAAATTACTCGACGAAGCACTCTCGGCTTTAGAGAAAAATTTTTCCGGGAAAACATTGTTGGTTGATCTCGGAGAAGAGAAGCCCGGCAACCCGAGCCATCAACAGCGAAAGGCGGCATGGTTGCGGCTGTACGGTCAACGCGGCTTCATTCGAAAATTCGGCGACGGCAAAAGGTTGCGCCTGATGCTCCAGCTGTGAGTCAGCAAAAGCGTCATACAACGTTGGAATACGAAGAGGAAGCGCTAGATTGAATTCCAAATGGCCCCGATAAAGAAGAATAGTCAGAGCGGTCGGCGTATTTAACAAAGGACGGCCAGAAACTCTGACTTATCCGCCCGGAAAAGTTGTTCCGAATTCGTGGGACAGGACAGCATTCAGGCAGTTGCGAGCCTGAATAAGAGCCATACCCTCGTCAGAACCTTCTATACAAGATTCTCTTCGCTCCCGCTACCTGCTAATTCCGATGGTAGACCCCAACATCGTCAGATTCACTCACTCATTCATGTCAAGCTCATAAAAATTTTCCGCATGACCGGAATTTCACCGCGAGATTTCTGGATCATTGGGACGCGGTGCCGCCACTCATCCATCCAAAGCCGATTAGTCCTTCGGCGGCCACATAATTGTAATCAGAATCCACAAAGTCCCCAAATTCTACAACACGCTGCCGCAACCGTTTGAAGAGTTTTCCAGCAGTTGCCTGCTGGCTATCATTCAACGCTCTGTCGGTCGAGAGATTTCGCATCAAGCAAATAGACCACGGGTACCAGAGGAATGTGCTACTCTCAATTACTTTTTGAGTTGGAAGCAAATATCGGTCTCCATCGGGAGCCCGATCGTTTTCTTTAACCGGTCTCTTGGTCCAAGCATCGGCGGTCTGGAGTAGATGCCGTTTGATCGTAGTGAATATGGGATAGTCCGCCTTCTCTACGGTGGAGGGCACACGCGCGAGGATACATAAGGTCTGGGCGGTTAATCCGAAGAATGGTGTGTATTTCGTGGGA
The DNA here is from genome assembly GCA_003219335.1 of Verrucomicrobiota bacterium. Taxonomy (GTDB): domain Bacteria; phylum Verrucomicrobiota; class Verrucomicrobiia; order Chthoniobacterales; family UBA10450; genus Udaeobacter. The sequence goes on from QHOF01000079.1 coordinate 10,017, forward strand.
TTGCTCGGGTTGACTCTCCAGCCCTCTGGGTCTGCTTTCTGCGCGAGCCATGCAATCGCTGATCGTATGCGGGTATGCAACTCTTTTAATTCATCCGCGGTAAAGATTTCTAGTTCGGGCGAGGCGGCTTCTGTCATTGCCCAAAGCGCCATAATCGTTGAATAAGTGCGGGCATAACTCGGAACTGTAGTGTCATTGATCGGACTGTATCCCCCCCTCTGTTGCGGAATCTCGCGATTTTTCAGGAGTTGAATAATGTCTCGCACCTGGCGCTTCAATAACGCGGGCTGATCTGCCTGCCAAACTGGGTTTTTTACGCGAAGCGCCCGGGTCTCGGCAATGGAAACCCACGCTGCGACCTCGGTAACGCCCCAATCGTACTGCTCAAAATATCCCCACCCCTCAGGCTCACGCAATTCAGTGAACGTGAAGTATTGATCCTGGTAGCCTTTGATTATCTTCTTCGCATCCGGCGACAATTGAGCTTCACCGGACAACCACGCGATATCGCCCTCGACCCATGCGAAGTTTGGAAAGCTGGGCGGCAGCTTAGAAAAATCTGCTCGTTTGACAAAGGGAGCGAGTTGCTTGGCGAGTTTCTCCTTCGCGCCAGACTTCAGTTTTAGATCCACGATTCTTGCTCGATCAATGAATGTAAGTGCTTGCCAGATATCTGGTTCAGGTAGGTTTGCGGTTGACTCAAAGCCTAGCAACCCTGCAAGTGCTTGAGAGGTTACCCAAACCTGCTCAAACCCTTGGCCAACGTTCTCCGTAATTGCACCCCTTACGCCTCGGGAAGCCTTAAGTCGTTGAGCCCACTTTCCCAGATTCTCGTTAACCAGTTCATCAAGACTTTTGGATTTTGGTTGAAATACAACAATGTAGATAACACCTATTGCTAATGAGGTGATTATCGTGGCTGCCCGCCGCCACGGCGTTCGTCCGCCAGGAAGCCAGTCGAAAGGAAGATTGATGTTCAGCATTGATCGTAGAGAAACCGCCGCGACACGCAGAAGCGCAACGAAACCGGTAACGAGCAACACAATAACAACACCAGTCATGCCCCAATTAAGCAAAGGCACGAAGGTTTCATTTACATTCGAAGTGACAAATGCTTGAGTTCTCTCATAACTTCCGATGACGGATGCCAATACGCCGAGTATTACCCGACTTGCTGCGGCAGTCGCTTCTTGTGCCGAGGATGATTGCTTAGGTTTGATGGGCTCATGCACCAATGCGCAGAGAAATGCTTCACGCGCATCGGGCGAGGATATGTCAAAGCATCGGTACGGTTTCATCTCGTCCGGCAATTTGTCTCGATCTTTATTCTGGAATACGGCAACGAGTACGGTTGCATCTCCGGGCAAAGATCCCAACTGTTGCGGCGTCACGTTCACCACTTCGTTCCCGACCGTTTCGGTTGGTGTTCCCGTGATCGGCACTGACGCGTAAAACACCACTAGAAAATCTGCTTTATCGACGTGCTGTCGTAGCCAGTCTTCCACGCCGCCGTCCGTTGTTTTTTTTGAATCAGGCTTCATCACCTCGACGTGCCCCGCGAGGTCAGTGCGCAATTGCCGGATTCGCCCTGGGACAGCGCCGGGATCACATGCACACGCAAGAATGACCTTTCTCATGGCTCTACTCCTAATAGGGTACTTTTTTCGGACAACCCATTGCCACGGTAATATTTTGTAATTGTACCCTCTGGCTAAACTGTTTAACGATACCAATAGCAGGTGAATGCAGCATTGAAAGCACTGCCTGGCTGGAAGTTAAGGTTACCTCAGCTTTTTGGCTACAAGCCGAAAGTAACCCACGATACCCTTCCTCACCAACTTTACTGCCAGTTCCCACGCCTTCTGTTCGGATCGAGGAACACCTGTCATAACATGAGTTCGAGTCAGTCGAATTAATTTTCGATACAACTCACTAAGTTCAGTAGAAAGATCTTCTTTACAGAAAACTTCGAATGACTGAGAGGATAGGATCTCCGTCCATACATCCAGGCCAACAAGATAGGATTTCCAGCGGTCGGCGAGATCGTCCAGGTTGCGTCTTTCTGCTGCATACCGAGGGGTACGTTTTACATACGCTTCTTCCAGCGCGATGCACCCTCCCGCCTTTAGTGATTTGGACCATTTTTTTATGAGCCTCTCCTTGTCTTCAACGTGGACCCAGGCGCTTTGACCCCAAAGGACGTCAAATCGCTGCCGGGGAACTGATATACGCAGGACATCTCCACACTGGAAAGTCACAAGATGATCCAAACCCACCAGCTTGGTTAGGTGACGTGCTTCCCGGTACCTTTCCACACTAAGATCTACGCCGTGGACACGACAACCGAAAAAGTAAGCCAGGCATCTGGCAGATCCTCCCAACCCACAGCCGAGATCCAGTATATTTGTATCTGGCCCGACACGAGCCTTCTGAGCCAAGTCTTTTACGAACCTCAATCCACCGATATGGTTTTGATCAGTGATCTCAGTGAAACGATCTTCTGCGAGATCCAGCTCAGTTATCCCGGTTAGAGTACCTTTTTGATCAACGATTCTCTTGAGGATGGATTCCTCTCGGAGAGGATGGGTGCGGTAGAGGTCCTGAAGCTCATAGTTTCTGTTGACACGAGCTGCTGGGGTTATATCGGTAGGTACCATGTCGGTATACGGCTCCCAATAGCAATAGCTTCGGTCCGTCAAACTTCGTTACTGAAAATTTCAATGTTGGCTGCGACTCTCGAAAATCCAAGGGATGCGCCGGAGGCTAGTCGATTTCCCGCCTTCTCGTCAAGTAGACTTCTCGTCAAGCAGAACTTAGTATTGCGTACCAGGAATCACCGCCAATGCAGCATACCTCACCCGTTTATTCTTTGTCCAATATTTTTTTGGAATAGTATGACATAGCCATTTGGCTATGATTGTTTTGGCTTGCATTGTTTGCGGGACATGCTCTAACATTTGTCGCGTTTGAATCGCGACTGTAATGAGTACGTGACCGTCACAAGGAGCAAGCGCCGCAAATTCGGCGTCTCTCGTTCTTGGGGAGAGAGGCGCAATTCGGGGATCTGACTGGCATTATCTTCTTCGAGTGCAGGAGAATTTCGAGAGTAAAGATATCTCCGCACAGGGCCAAAATTGGTTTAATCAATTCGTATACGATTGATTTGAAGGGTCTAAACGTGAGGGAAAAGGTTCGCGTCCCCCTCTTCTCGCCGCAAAATGTCTCCAGCCTCGTCCGGAACTGTAATGACCGGATACACTAGGTCTCTGGCTTAAAGAAATCCCTCTTATAAGGCCCACGCGGTTTGGATATGCCCTGCATTTATCTCATCCGATCATGACACCAGTAGATGTCTCTCGCCTTCACCTTTAACTCCTCGGCCCGAAGACGCCAATCATGCAACGACCCATCTAGAATCCGCCAGAACGCAGGCGCGTGGTGGGGTTCACGCAGATGAGCTAGCTCATGCACGATCACGTAGTCGATCACCCGAGTGGGCATCTGCAAGAGCCTCCAATTAAAATAAAGGGCACCGTTTTTACCGCACGAGCCCCAGCGATGGCCAAGGTCGCGGACACTGACGCGCGATGGTGTCGCGGTAACTTTTCGGCTCAGCAACTGTACCCGCCGAGAGAGCCATTCTCGCCCCTTGCGAACATACCAAGCTTTGAAATGTTTCGTCGCTTCCGCACGCGCACTGACACAAAGCAAAAAGTATGTACCGTCAAATTCTAGAGCCGCTGCTGCGTCGCGAAGCAGTTTTAACCGATAATTTCTGCCTAAGAAAGTGAAGTTTTCTCCGCTGACAAACGCTGGCTCTGCTAGCTGTGGCGCTAACGCGGCTCGACTTAACAGCTTACGATGCACCCACAATAGTTTCGATTTCGTCCAGCGCACCAACTCATCCGACGCACTCCCATCCGGCGCATGAAGCACCAGTTCGCCACCCCGATCCACCGTCAGCCCCAGGGTCTTTCGCCTTGGGCTCCGCCTCACTTCAAAAACAAGACGATCTATTGTTAGCGTCTCACTCATGATCGTGTAAGGTTCTCGTGGTTTTCTTTTGCCAGCGCGACGAGCCGCTGCGCTAATTCCCGTTCACTTCCAGCTCGGCATATCTTTGCCTTATCGAGTTCACGAACAAGAATGCGGGTCAGCAACTCGCGCATGGCCGGGTTTTTCCAGAAACCAACCTTACGGATTTCCTGTCGAATTCGTTCAACAATTTCCAGCGTTGCGGAAACCGCAATCTTGCGCGTCTCACCGGACATCTCGCCGTCCTTGCTGCATTCCTCTAACACTAACCGAACGAACGGAATCTGCACATTTGGGTCGAGTCCAGGAAATTCATTCTGATCACCACGCTTTAGTTCGTCGATAAAGCGACGCAACTCGCGCTCCAAAGCATCCCAATCATCTTTAAATCGCTGTAGTATTTCCTCCAACTTTTCGCTCATCTTCCGCGCATAGATCGGATTCAGATTTGAAAAGCTGACGATATGGTAGCGTGCGGCGTGCTGCATTTGCGTGGCTCGCGCTCGACTACTGGTTTGAGCTTGGAGCACTTGCTCGAACTCCGAGTCAGTAATCATGGTCGGGGGTATTTTAGGGTCAACCCCCCGGGCAGAGATATGGGCATTGATAAGCGCCTTGACCTTTTCCGCGACTCCCAGAAGATTCAACGTTGGGTCGCGGTAGAGATTGGCCGCCACTTTATTGATGAACCCCAGTAGCTTGGCATCCCGAAACACATTACCGGGAACTTCAGGACGATGTTCGAGAATGTTGAGAGTATCGTAAAAACTACGGAGCCTGTTGATGAACTCGGCTCTGGTCTTTAGGTCAGCGAGCAAGTCCACACATTCAGTGACTTGTTCCTGGAGGTCCTTGATTCCGCGGTCTGTAAATACGGCTACGGCTCGGTCACGCCGATCCAACAATTTGGGCAATTCCAAGTTGATATCGATTAGTGCGTATTCGATATCTTGTCCGTCGTACTCCTCCAAAGCATCCTTTAGATGTCGCGCCACCCCGATGTAATCTACGACATAGCCGCATTTCTTTGAGCCGTAGGTGCGGTTGACCCGCGCTATTGCCTGCAACAGGTCATGCGCCACGACTTTGCGATCCAGATATAGCACCTGCTCCACCGGAGCGTCGAAGCCCGTGAGCAGCATGTTGTTTACGATCAAAATAGAGAGAGGATCGGTCTTCTCAGTTTGATCAATCGCAAATTTTCGCTTGAACCCTGTGATCCGGTCTTTCTGCTTAGCCTTATCGGACCACTCCTTCCAAGACTCGGGATCGTTGTGGTCGCCGGAGAAGATCACCGCGATCTCTAGAGCGCGAATTTTCGGTAGTAATGGATATGCACGAACAAGGAAGCGGCTGTTTTCATCGAGCTTCTCGACTTCCTCTTCTGACAGTGCCAGATTCGCAGCTGGCACTGCCTCCAAATCTCCTACTAATTCTAACCGTGCCTGTTCCAACTTTTCCCCGTACATGTAAGCCGCGTCACGGCTGGTCGCCACGAGTTGCGCCTTGAAGCCCTCGGGGAAAACTACTGCGACGTAGTGCCGGAGCATGTCTCGCGCCTTCTGCTCGATGAGCATTGGGGCTTCCAAGACATCACCTTCGGTCGCATATTTAGCTTTAATGACGGCCAATTCGGCCGCTGTATAATCACGAAACATGTCCACGAAAAGCTCATCGAGCCCAGGGGCATCCTTAACGAAGCCGTCTGCCGTACGCCCCTCGTACAATATCGGCACCGTCGCGCCGTCAAGCTCAGCGTCTTGGAGGATGTACTTGTCGATAAATTCACCGAAGATTTCCCTCGTCTCCACCTTCTCTTTGCTAAGTATGGGTGTGCCCGTGAAGCCGATAATTGCCGCATTCGGCAACGCCTTGCGAAGATTTCGGTGCAGCGTGCGCGTGTGGGACCGGTGCGCTTCGTCCACTAGCACGAGAATTTTCTCGGATTCGTTGATAACAGGGAATTCCTCAGAGTGGATGTTCTCCTCGAAAGTAATCTGTTTCTCCACCACCGGCTGATCCAGGCCTGGCTTTCTTTCTTTCCGGACAATCGTCATTGCCACTCTATCGCGCGTGTTGAGTCGTTCCACTTCCTGGTACTTTTGCAGCATTGCGAAGACGATATCCGGAGTCACCTCGCCTAAGATCCGCTGCGTACGAGCGGTGGGTGACTCTCGTCGCATCACGTCGTAATCCGTCGGTCTCACCGCCTCGCCGGATAGCTGAGCTGTCTCACGTAGCTGGGTTTCTAAATCGGTCCGGTCGGTGACAGCCACTACCTTGAACTGATTAAGACGTGGCGTCATGCGCATCTTACGCACCAGGAAGACCATACTGAGACTCTTTCCCGAGCCCTGTGTATGCCAAATGATACCGCCCCGCTCGTCGCGCGTAGCACCTTGGTTGCGAGTACGACCTTCCTGGAGTCGCCTAACCGCTTTGTGGATCGCCCGGAACTGCTGGTAGCGCGCCACGACCTTACGGGTCTTGCCATCCACTTGCTGAAAAACTGTGAAGTTACGCATCAGATCCAGCAAGTGCTCAGGCCGTAACATTCCCGCAACTAGTATTTGCTGACTACGTAAATTAACGGCTGCCCCATGCATGCCCGCTGGCCGTTGCTCTGGTGTTCGAAAGAAAAGAGGGATACCCGAGCGTTCCGACTGTTCCGGTCCAAGAGCGGCGACTTCCTCTTCTGCTTCGGTCTGCTCAGGCGACGCGCTGATCAAACCTAACTCTTCCGCAACCGTGCTCATCGGCACAGGACTCGTATCAGCCCATTCCAGATACGCCTCCGGCGGGGCACCGACGGTCGCCGCTCGCGCCTCGAAAAAGTTGCTTGCAATCAAAAGCTGGTTCGCATGAAAGAGCCGCTCCACACCCTCATTTTCGGTGTACAGCGTCGGGAACAATTCTCGCCGTTGATTGGAGTAGCGAAGGAGCTGGTTGATCGCTTCCTGGAGCGGATTCTGAATACCCGGACTCTTGAACTCAACTACCACCAAGGGGATGCCGTTCACAAACAACACAGCATCGGGGATGACATGCCCGCGTCCGCTGGTAAGTTCAACCTTAAATTGATTGATGACTAGAAAATCGTTTTTTTCCGGATTCTGAAAATCAATGAACTGAACCGGCTGAGGCCGCCCCTGATCCCAATCCGGTAAACCATCGGCTACCGTTCCGTTCAGCAGGAGTTTCGTAGCCGACTGGTTAATTTCCATGAGCCGATGGCCCGCTGCCTGCTCCAAGTCACGGATCGCACGAGCGATACGGTTCTGATCGAGCCATGGCTGACCGTTGCGCAAATTGATCTTCTTGAGTGCTGCCGAAAGACGTTCTTTCAGTAGTACTTCGCGGGAGGTTGCTCGCTCCGTCGTTTCGGGAAGGTCGGGATCTCCTTCGATCCATTGCCATCCCATGCCCTTAAGCTGCTGGCAGAATGGCTTTTCGCAAAGGTCGGTTTCCCACTGTATTTTGCTCATTGCTTTAGGACCAAAACTTATGGGTTTATGTATCGGCGGATAACGGATTGAACGACGGAAGAGTCAAAACCCTCCTTACTCGATTCGGTAGTGGTCACAAGCAAGCCGCGAGGTCCGGCACCCGATTCGCCCGGCAACACACCATTAGCGCGATACCAAGCGAGTTTCCTCTGATAACGCTTGAGGTTATCGCGCATCATCCAGGCAAAAGGAACGATGCCGGCAGAGAATGGCGGGTAACGTTGCGGAGTAGGCCGAAAGTGACCGTAAAACTTTGGATTCATTCCTGCCAAAGCGTGCCGCTTCACCTGCTCCATTTCGAACGGAGCCATGAACGTCGCGCGCTCGTCCACACAACACGGCCACTGTTCTCGCGGCAGGTCGTCCAAGCTGCGTCCAGCTAACGGCTTCTCTTGCTCGTCTGTCTTCTTACCAGCAATTCCCTTGAGCTTGGCGCACGCCCCATTGAGATGAGGTGCGTCGCAGACAACACCCTTCCAACCTGCATCGTGCCACGGGACGCGAACCGAAAGATGGCGAAGTGGAAATTCTGCAGTAGTCGTTTGGCTCAACCGGTGGACTCCAAGAGATCAAAATTTGCGGGCACGCGTACCCGACCAGTGAGAAGATCATTCATAAGGCCGGATTTGATTTGTTGTAGCTTTGCAAGTTCA
>QHOF01000401.1 GCA_003219335.1 Verrucomicrobiota bacterium
CGCTGAGAGAGCGCGTCAATAACGTGGGCTGGTTACTATTTGTTTCTGGCGCACTAGCGACCTTTCGCCTTAGCCATTTAGTTTCGAAAGAAGGCGGGCCGCTTTCCGTCTTTGAACGTATTCGAAACGCTTTGCCACGCGGCCGGGGGTCGGCTCAGGAATGGCTCAAAGACTAGGCCGCCAGTGCTATCCTAGGATTGCGCCTGAGAGCCAGGTCGTTAAATTACTGAGCGGCGCTACAAGCTTGTAGCTAGCTCGTTAGCCGGAGCGCGCCAATCGCCTTCCAAGTTATGGAAGAAGCCCTCAGGCAGAAGCTGACTCCTTCTACAGGTACGCGGGCATAACAAGCGGCGGGAGTTGCCTCCCGCCGCTCGCCACTGCAAGGACAATCAGGCTTATCGTCCGCCTTGCTGACCGCCGCCTTGTTGGCCACCTCCGGGTTGTTCTCCGCCCCCCTGCTTCTCGCGTTCGCGCTGTTGGCGTTCACGTTCCTGCCTCTCGCGATCCCCCTCTTGGCCGCCCTGCTGTCCGGGACCGCCGGACTTACCCGGTTCGTTTGGATTACGTTGTGTTTCCATGATTACCTTTCGTTAGTGTATCAGTGAATGCGGCCCATCCTCTTTTTTATAAGCGATGAGGCCAAATTCCCTTCTTTCTCTAAGATCGCTTTGCACAGCCCCTTTGGACTCAAGAATTTGCCATAGGCATTTCGGTTGAAGATAAGAAGCTAATGCTATTGACTCCTTGCCTCGGCTAGCTCAGCCTCCATGAGAGCCTCCGGGTTCACGATCTCTTCAGCCAATTGGTTGAGTGCCTCATTCGTCTCGGATTCCTTATTGAGGGTGATCTGGAGAAGCTCTGCGGATCTCTCCTTTCCGAGCAGCTCAGCAAAGGTACGAACGCTGCCGTAACCAGCGATCTCATAATGTTCGACTTTTTGTGCCGCGACGATGATACCAGCATCAATGACGGATTCTTCGCCTTCTTCCTGTAGAATTTCCGAGCCTTCCTCGATCAGACCCTTCATTGCTTTGCAGGTTTTGCCCTTCGGTTTCTCGCCAATCTCTTTGAAGACTTCTTCCAGCCGTTCGACATGTGTTTTTGTCTGTGCCAGATGCTTTTCGAAAGCCTGCTTTAGTTCTGGCGATGAGGCAGCCTTCGCCATCTTTGGCAAAGCTTTTAGTAGTTGGTTTTCTGCGTTATAGAGGTCTCGCAATTCGTTAGTGTAAAGTTTTTGTAGCTTATCCAACTTCATAATCCCTTTTCCTTTCTTATTTTTGAATTTGTTCCTACTGATTTTATTGAGGCAGTGCCTAGCAATCCCTCAAGAAGGAAACGACACGAAATATATAATCGCGTGCCTTGATTTTCAGAATTTCTCAGGGCGTCCATGGAAATTTTCAATTACCTAGGATTACGTTTTCTCTTTTTACTCTGAATGTCTGGTGATATTGCCTGTGCACCGGTTAAAGCACGCCGTGACAATCGGCTGCCAATCGGCTGCCATCGTTCAACTGTTTCATGCGACGGTCAACGATGCGCATGTACAGCTTGACATAGTCGCGTGCCATCCGGGTTGCCGTGAAGCGCTTCTCGAAAACTTGCCGGCAACGTGCGCGACTGAGATCGGGAACCCGGCGAACTGCTTCGATCGCGTCTTCCAGCTCCGTTACGATGAAGCCCGTTCGCCCTTGTTCTATCACTTCTGCAACCGAGCCACCCGCGTACGCGATCACTGGAGTCCCGCAGGCCATGGCTTCGATCATGACGAGTCCGAACGGCTCGGGCCAGTCAATAGGAAATAGCAACGCGTACGCATTGCCGAGGAATTCGTCTTTCTGTCGATCACTGATTTCACCGACCCATTCCGCTATCGAACAGTCACGCAGCAGCGGTTGGACCACCCGTTTGAAATAGCGCTTGTCTACCGGATCAATCTTGGCGGCAATCTTCAATGGTATCCCCGTCTGCTTAGCGATTTCGATCGCGCGGTCGACCCGTTTTTCGGGACAGATTCGTCCTAGAAAGGCGAGATATCTTCCTGTTTCCGACCTAAACCGAAGGAGGTCTTTCGGAAGTCCATGGTAAACCGTCGCCTGCCAGTTCGCCCATGGCAAAGGATCACGTTGGGAGTTCGAAATCGACACGACCGGCATATCTCGAAAATGGTCGTAAAGCGGAGCAAGGTCCGGGATATCGAGCCGGCCGTGCAGGGTTGTGACATGCGGAATCCGCAAGAGTCGAGAGACTGGAAAATGCAGAT
>QHOF01000412.1 GCA_003219335.1 Verrucomicrobiota bacterium
CTTCTGGTGCACTCACGCGCCCACAGTGAGGCTCATCAATGAGTACGGACCGACGGAGACTGTGGTCGGGTGCTGCGTGTATGAAGTCCCCGCCGGATCTTTTCCCTCGGGACCGGTGCCGATCGGGCGGCCGATTGCCAATACGAAGCTTTACATTCTCGATCGCCATCACCAGCCGGTGCCCATCGGTGTCCCAGGCGAATTGTACATCGGGGGGATGGGACTGGCCCGGGGTTATTTAAACAGCCCTGAGCTTACCGCCGACAAGTTCATCGATCATCCGTTCAGTTCTGAGCCGAAAGCCCGCCTATATAAGACCGGCGATCTCGTCCGCTATCGGCCCGACGGGACGATTGAGTATCTGGGACGGCTCGACGATCAGGTTAAAATCCGCGGCTTTCGGATCGAATTGGGCGAGATCGAAGCCGCATTGCTGGCCCACGCTGCCATAGAGCAGGCGGTGGTTCTGGCGCGCGAGGACACTCCAGGCGACAAGCGCTTAGTGGCTTACCTCGTCTGTGCGCCCGGCCAAACGCTGCAGGTCGAAAGCCTGCGCAGCCAGTTGCAGCAACAGCTACCCGCCTACATGGTGCCTTCTGCGTTCGTCTTGTTGAACACGTTGCCGCTTACCTCGAATGGCAAAGTAGATCGTCGAGCCTTGCCTGATCCGGACCAGAGTAGGCCGGATCTGGAAAAAGCCTTTGCTGCTCCCAGCACACGAAGCGAGGAGGTATTGGCCAAGATCTGGGCGAACCTTCTTAAGCTTAAGCGGGTCGGCATCAACGACAATTTCTTTGATCTGGGAGGACATTCGCTGCTGGCGGCGAAACTGATGAGTCAAATCGAGAAAGCCTTCGGCAAAAGATTCTCCCTTTCTGCCATCTTCCACGCTCCGACAATCGAGCAATTGGCCGAACTCATCAGTCAGAATGTCGTGTTACCCAACTGGAATTCTCTGATCCCACTTCAAACTCGGGGCTCTAAGCCTCCGTTCTTCTGGGTCCACGGTGAAGATAGCAATGCTTTCCTGCCTCGCTACCTGGGACCGGACCAGCCCTTATACGGGTTCAGACACCAGAGCGAAGACGGAACACCCGCCCGTTACACCACCGTAGTTGATATTGCCGCCCATTATCTCAGTGAAATTCGTAGCGTGCAGCCCCAAGGGCCTTATTTTCTCGGTGGCTATTGCTTCGGTGCCGTTGTCGCATTTGAAATCGCGCAGCAACTCAGAAAACTAAATCAAGGTGTCCCTCTCTTAGTCTTACTCGACCCGGTCAATCCCAGCGTAGGCCCGTTGTCGGCTTCAGCTCCGGTGACTTCCCGTTCGTCAACCAACGGAACATCATTGGTTGACGAAATTTCGCGTCACCTTCTAAACCTAGAATCTCTCAAAGCTAGCGAGAAGACCCATTACGTTCTGGAAAGAGCCAAGGGCAAGATCTTGAGTATCACGTCTCCCATTAACAAGATCTTAAAAAAAATGGCTTACGAGGCGTGCTTGGCTCTGGGCTATCCCATTCCTCGTTCGCTCCATAGCCGCTACATGCTGGATATCTACGACCAGGCGATGGCCGACTATATGCCTGAAGTGCACCCAGGTCGGCTGATTATTTTGAAAGCTAGCGAAAACTGTGATCCTGATAGGTGGCGGAGGCTAGCTATGGAACGAATAGAGATTCACGAAATCCCTGGCGATCATACCAATATACTCAAAGGGCCTTACGTGCGCGCCTGGGCCGAGTTAGTAAAAATTCAGATCGATAGCGCTCAATCGCCAGCGGCCGTAAGAGACAAGCCGGCACATTCATCACGAAAGCTGCCGAGATATCTAAATTGGAGCGTCGTCACGCCGATGCTGTATTGGGCGCTTTCGGAATCCATATCCAGTGGGCTGATCGCGATCTTTTAAAAGACCTTACACCATGGTTTTTTACAGCCGATGAATCGGCCTGGGCTTGGCGCTCTGTCACCCTTAAAAGCACCGGCTGCGCTGTATTGAGAAGCATATCTTTCAAGAAATTTGGAACCGACGGCCCTCGCCCTAGCTAGGGAGCTGAAAAAGAAGATGGATCGCGCCGGTTCGTTCAATGGCGGTCTAAAAATTTAGTCCCTGGATAAAGCCTGTACGAGAATGCGCAAAGGAGCGGAATCATGCGGAAGCCGAAAGAGAGAGAAGACCTTTTATACCAGAACATCAATGCAAGTGCCTTCTGTCTGAAACGTCGGTCTGACATCAGGAGCCGTCTCGTGGATGGCGAACTGGTGGTGCTGGACCGTGAGGCGGGGTTCATACATCAGCTCAACAAGACTGCGACCTACATCTGGGAGCAATGCGACGGAGAGCGTACGGCAGCGGCAATTGCGGATCGGGTCTGTGATGTTTTTGAAGTCGATGAATCAACCGCTCTAAGCGATGTGCTTGAGATCCTCAGGAGATTGCAAGATTTGAATCTCCTCGAGAATACCGAAGACGCTAACAAAAATAGAAAGGGGGTGTCCTATCATGTCTGATGTCAAGATCAAGCGAAGAGAGTTCGTCAAGAGAGCCGCTTATGCCGCTCCGATGATTTTGACTCTTAAAGCCATGCCGGCATTTGCTGCTGCAGGTTCGGGAAGAGACAGAA
>QHOF01000413.1:0-467 GCA_003219335.1 Verrucomicrobiota bacterium
TTTGACCACGAAGGATTCAATCAAAGGTGCCCTCGAATCGCTTAAAAATCGTGAAGGCGTAGGAAGAGTAAATGTCTTATTGGTTAAAGGAACCGCGAAGGCGATAGCCGTTTCGCTCCACATAAAACTTCAGCCTGGTACCGGCAAAGTTTATTGCCAGGTCAGAGGGAGCGAGGATTTCAGAGATGCTGTTGGCAGAGCTGAATCTGCCATGCGGGAACGAGGTTTCCTGTCTGGATCCGAAGATATCTTTTACACCCTTGAACTCACTGACGCTCGCTATCAAGGATCGTCTCTTGCCGTTGCAGCGGCTGTAGCAATGCATGATGTGAAACTGAACCTTGCAACTGATCCATATACTGCGTTCACTGGAGATATTAATTTGGAAGGTCAAGAGTGGACGATAAAACCGGTCAGCGGTGTGAGCGAAAAAATTGCTGCTGCAAAGCGAGCTGGATGTCGACGAG
>QHOF01000413.1:582-3223 GCA_003219335.1 Verrucomicrobiota bacterium
CGGCAACTACTACCGAGTGGCTCTCTGCAGGGCAGAAAAGTTACGGCTCTTCAACAGTACTGTAAGAACCATGGATGGGACTTGTCACCCCCGCAGGCGATTCAAGCGGGAATTCAAGTCAGTGTCGTTCCCCTGGAGATTCCACCGCTAAAAGTACAGATTTACAATAGCGGTGCCCATACACCCAAGACAACGCCTCAAAATGAGTACCTCGAACTTGTGTCATTGCTGAACGTGATAGATCAACCGGAAACACCGATCCGAAGTATCAATCAAACCTTGACTGTGCAAAGCTCAGCGCTACAGGGCCAGATACAAAGCGCGATTGAAAAGCTTGGGCCGACCGAATCGCGCACGGAGCAATATTGCAAATACTCTTTTAAATTCATTGGCAAGAATGAAACGCTAACAGTCAAACAGTACAACAGCGGCAAATTAACCCTTCAGGGACTCGCTGGTCCTCTTTACAAATCAGTTCTCGAGTGCATTGTCCCGCATTATAAGGTCCATTTCCCGAACTCGGCCATCAGCGTAGACAGCTTACTCGGCTTGAGTACCACGAAGCCCGTACCGCAAGGCCAAGCTGCAAATAATGAACTTCTTGAAGTTCCTCTGCCGGACATCGGTACCGATGAGTCCGGCAAGGGAGATTATTTTGGTCCGATGGTCATTGCAGGCGTTCTGATCGATTCGGTGACAGAAGCCGCTTTAAAGGAGTTGGGAGTCAAGGACTCAAAGACGCTTAGCGATAAGCGATGTAAAGAGTTAGCGGTGAAAATCCGCCAATTACTCCCGGGAAAATACGAAGAAGTTGAGATTTCGCCTGAACGCTACAATCAGCTTTACGAACAGTTCAAAGCCGAAGGCAAAAACTTGAACTATTTACTCGCCTGGGGCCACGCCAGAGCGATTGAAAGCCTCCTTCTAAAGGGGTCGTGCTCTCACGCTATTGCGGATCAGTTTGGGGACCAAAATTACATCCGCTCGAAGCTAATGGAGAAGGGCAAAAAGCGGAACCTGTCAATGGAATGAGACACTCCCGATCTAGAAATTAGAGTACAAGATCATCGCCCGGTTTATTTTCACCCCTAGCCAGACCTTTGCTCGGTGGCTGATCGTTCGTTATAGGGCAATTGTGGAAGCCGTTTTTTTGCTCGACCACCGTGATCAAGGAATTGTCTACCAATGCGCTCTCGGTTTGAGGGATGTCTTTGGGTTTGTTGATCCACGCCGCAGTCGGTAATAGAGCTGGTTTTGGCAGGCCACGGACAAAGCGCTGAGGGTTTTTCCCGAAGGCTTCTTTGAGCACCGCCTCCCTGTGTTCCCGTCGTTTTTCTGCCCGCCCATAGTGCACGTCGTACGGTGTTAGATATCCCAAGCCGCTGTGATGATGCTCGTGATTGTACCAGGGGAAAAACTCGGCGCAGAATCTGTGCGCGTCCTGGTAACAACCAAACCGCTCGGGAAACTCGGGGCGGTACTTCATCGTTTTGAACTGGCTCTCCGAGTACGGATTATCGTTGGAGACATACGGTCGACTGTGGGTCTTGGTGACTCCCAGCCCCGCCAACAGAAAGGCCACCTGCTTAGACGTCATCGCGGCTCCCCGATCCGCATGCACCGTGAGACTGCCCGGCTCGATGTTGTGCCGCTCCAGCGTTTGCTCGATCAGTTTCTTAGCCAACTCGGCCGACTCCCGGTACGCTAACATCCAGCCCACCACGTAGCGGCTAAAAATATCCAGAATCACGTAAAGATAAAAATACGTCCACTTCGCTGGCCCCAATAGCTTGGTAATATCCCACGACCACACCTCGTTGGGCCGAGTGGCGATGAGCTCCGGGGTTTGATACCGCAGATGACGCAGCTGATCTCTTCGTTCTCTGACTTGCTGATTCGCTGCCAAGATCCGGTACAGGGTGCGCTCGGAGCACAGATACCTTCCCTCATCTAACAGCGCGGCATAGACCTCCCCAGGCGCTTGGTCCCAAAACCGCTCACTATTGAGAACACCCAGTACGCTTTGCCGCTCGCCAACTGACAATGCCCGAGGATGAATCGGTCTGTTTTCCCCTCGTTGATGCGGTTGGCGACTGCGGTAGTAACTGGCCCGACCCACCTCCAGCGCCGCACAGATCCATCTCACCGAGTACAAATCCTTCTGCTCTCTCACCACCGCCATCAGTCTTTCTCGGCGCTCTTTTCCAGTTCGATCCCCAAAATCTCCGAGACTTTTTTTTGCAGCTCCACCAACCCCTCGGCGCGCTCCGCTCGCCGCTTAAGCCGCAAATTCTCCCGCTCCAATTCCCGTACCCTCTCCGCTAACGGGTTTTTCTCCCGCCGTTGCGGCCCGCGTCTCTTCGCCGTTAACCCGGCCAACTCCCCACGCTCGCGCTGCTTGCGCCAATTCGTCAGATTGGACCAATACAAACCCTCCCGCCGCAGTAGCGCCCCGATCTCTCCGCTCTGCTTGCAATTATCCGCCTCCCGTAAAACCTCCAGTTTGTATTCCGCCGTGAACCGCCGCCGCTCCCCCTTGGCCAAAACTTCCACCTCCCTTGAAGACATCGCCCCGTTACTTCCGGTTTCCATCTCCCATTCCTTACTCGCCCTCTACACTAAACTATTGGCGGGTAAGTGT
>QHOF01000414.1 GCA_003219335.1 Verrucomicrobiota bacterium
TATACTGCTGGCGGCACCGGACTCGACGCGTGTCTGCCGCCGTGGACGGAAGACGGCGGTTATCCCGCATTGTTCAAGCGGCTGCGCGACCCGGCTACGCGTGAGAAGATCAAAGCGCAAGTGCAAACGCCAAGTGACGAATGGGAAAACATGTATCTGGCTGCGGGCGGCCCGGAGCACATCATCTTGGCCGGATTCAAATCGGGGAAATTAAAACCGCTTACTGGCAAAACGCTCGCCGAAGTCGCGAAGATCCGCGGCAAGGACCCGATCGACACAGCGATGGAATTGATCGCCGAGGACGAATCGCGCATCGGGGCGATTTATTTCATGATCTCGGAAGAGAACATCAAAAAAGAACTGACCAAACCGTGGATTTCATTCGGCTCCGATGAAGCTTCCCAGGCCCCGGAAGGAGTTTTCCTGAAATCGAATCCGCACCCGCGCGCGTACGGGAATTTCGCGCGCGTGCTCGGCAAATATGTGCGCGATGAAAAAGTCCTCCCGATGAAGGAAGCGATTCGCAGGCTGAGCGGATTGCCTGCGACCAATCTCGGTCTGGATCACCGCGGATTTCTCAAGGAGGGAATGTTTGCTGACGTGGTGGTCTTTGATCCGGCAACCATTGCGGATCGCGCGACTTACGAGAAGCCGCATCAATACGCTGTTGGAGTGAAGCACGTCTTTGTCAACGGCGGCCAAGTCATCAAAGACGGAGAACACACCGGCGCCAAACCGGGTCGGGCATTGTGGGGGCCGGGGAAAACAAAGTAGCGTATGCCTCCGGCTTGCGCGGCGCAAGCGGGACGCATGCGCTACCTTCCCGAAAAAGGAAACACGTGAAGACGCCGCTCACGTCGTATATTTAAGGAAGGTACACAGAGAAAGGAGTTTATTTTATGGCAATTGTTCCACAGAGAAGAAGTGAAGAACGCTCGCTGGCGCGGCGTGCCGACGATCCGTTCAATTATTTGCGAAACCAGATCAACCGCGTATTCGACGATTTCTGGGGCGAATCATGGTTGGAGCCCCATCGCGAAATGGCTGCCGGTTTCTGGCCACAGGTGGACGTGACCGAGACGGACAAGGAAGTCAAAGTGTCGGCGGAAATTCCGGGAGTGGAGCCCAAAGACATTGATGTCAGCGTCGAGGACGGAATGCTCACCATTAAAGGCGAGAAGAAATATGAGCGGGAAGAAAAGGAGAAAGGGCAGTATCGAATGGAGCGCAGCTACGGCTCATTTGAGCGCGCCATCGAATTGCCCGCGGAAGTGGACGAATCGAAAGCGAAAGCCGAGTTCAAGAAAGGCGTGCTGAGATTGACTCTTCCCAAGCGCCCGGGAGCGCCATCGCGCCGGAAGAAAATCCCTGTCACATAATCGAATGCTGTCATCCCGAGCGGAGCGCAGCGGAGTCGAGGGACCCGTGAACTGGGTTAAGGTAATTTAACGGGATTCTTCGACTGCGTGCCGCTGCACGGCACTTCGCTCAGAATGACACGCTCAAACGCCGCTCCGGTTGAAATCGAAGGCCACGAGGTAGAAGTTTAGTTTTCAATGGATCCAATCAGGAACATTAAGCTGCGCTGGCTGCACGGTGCCTTGCAGGACGTGACCTACGAGCTGTCGCGCTCGCAATTTTCCAGGTTTGCGCCGCACGCCTGGGAACCGGCAATCAACGCGTATCGCTGCGAAACATGCATTCGTATTTGCGTTGATCTGGCGGGGGTCGATCGCTCCGTCATCGATCTCACGGTGGAACCGCGGCGTGTGGTGATTCGCGGCGCGCGCGAACTGCCAGAGCCGACTCACGAGGAGGGCCACGCCGTGCAATTGCTGGCCATGGAGATCGATTATGGCCCGTTCGTGCGGGAAGTGCCGTTGCCGGCCGAAGTGGAAATCGACCAGGCCCACGCAGAACAACGTAACGGCCTGCTCTGGATTTCGCTGCCGTTGAAAGAGTCATGAGCGACGAACAAATCAGCGCGTTGCAGCCGGGTGCCGAACTTAAACCGGGACCGCAGAGCACGATCGCAGCGCCCACGGACCAAACCCAAACGCCGCGTATCCCGGAGGAATTATCTATTTTGCCGGTGCGCGGGTTCGTCGTTTTTCCGGACATCCAGCGCGCGGCGTCGCTGAAACTACTCGATGACACGTTACCGCGCACAAAGGTGATCGGGCTGCTGACGCAGCGCGATGAGACGAAGGAGGACCCCACGCCGCAGGATTTGTACACTATCGGCACGGCCGTGCTCGTGCTGAAGCTTTTGCGTCAGGCGGAAGACAAGGTGCTGGTCATCGCGCAAGGACTGCGCCGTTTTTCGCTCCGCAAGATCGTTGCGACTTCTCCGTTTTTGCGCGCCGAAGTCGATTTGCCCCAATCGGTCTCGCCTCCGGCGAGCAAGGAATGGAAGGCCACATTCCGGAACCTGCGTGATTCGGCAGCTGATTCGGCAGCGAGATTGTTTGAGTTGGCGCCGGACGCGCCCGAGCAGGCGAGTTTGATGGTCTTCAATATCGATAATGCCGAGCAACTCGCTGATTTTCTGGCGCCAAACCTGAACGTCGATGTCCCGCAAAAACATGCGATTCTCGAAGAGCTCGATGTGGAAAAGCGCGTGCGCGCTGTGCAAAAGCAAATCTCGGCGCAATTGGAGATCGCCGAGATTCAACAGCGACTCCAAAAAGATGTCGCCTCGCAATTTACCGATGCGCAGCGCCGCGCGTACCTGCGTTCGCAGATCAAGGCGATCCAGCGCGAATTAGGCGAGGCCGAGGGCGGCAGCGAAGAACAGGCGCAGCAATTGCGGAAGCGACTCGAAGAAGCCAAGCCGCCGGAGGCTGTGATGAAACAGGCCGAGCGCGAATTGAAGCGGCTCGATTTTATCCCGTCGGCAAGCCCGGAGTTCTCCGTCATCGTCAGTTATGTCGAGATCGTCGCCGATTTGCCCTGGAATAAATTGAGTAAGGACAACCTCGATCTCGATCAGGCGCAACAAATCTTGGATCGCGATCACTACGACTTGGAAAAAGTTAAAAAACGTCTGATCGAATATCTGGCCGTGCGCAAACTCAATCCGCAAGGGCACGGCGCGATCATGTGTTTTCTCGGCCCGCCCGGCGTAGGCAAGACCAGTCTGGGTCAATCCATTGCCGACGCGCTGGGGCGCAAATTTGTGCGGATCAGTCTGGGCGGTATGCGCGATGAAGCGGAAATCCGCGGTCATCGCCGCACGTACATCGGATCGATGCCGGGCCGCATCATTCAGGAATTGCGGCGCGCCGGTACGTGCAATCCAGTTTTCATGCTGGATGAGATTGACAAGATCGGTGCGGATTTTCGCGGCGACCCTGCCAGCGCGTTGCTCGAAGTGCTCGACCCGCGGCAAAACAACACGTTTGTCGATCGCTACCTCGATGTGCCATTCGATCTTTCGCAGGTCATTTTCATTGGTACCGCGAATTACATCGATGGCGTGCCCGAACCGTTGCGCGACCGAATCGAAGTGATTTCACTACCCGGTTATACCGAGCGCGAGAAACTCGAAATCGCCAAGCGATATCTAGTGAAGCGACAATTGGAGGAGAACGGACTCAAGCCAGAGCAAATCGAATGGCAGGAGGACGCGCTCCGTCGGATCATCAACGATTACACGCACGAAGCTGGCGTCCGCGAGCTGGAGCGGCAGATTGCATCTGTCTGCCGGGGCATTGCGTCGCAGGTCGCCCGCGGAAAAACCGAGCACGTAACGGTCACGCCGGAGATCGTGCGTGAAATGCTTGGCCCTGCAAAATACGTTCGCGAAACAAAGCTCAAGACCAGTAAACCCGGTGTTGTTACAGGCCTGGCTTATACTCCTCAGGGGGGCGAAGTGTTGCACATCGAAGCCACGCGTTATCCGGGCAAAGGCAACATCACGCTCACCGGGCACATTGGCGAAGTGATGAAAGAATCCGTCCAGGCCGCGCTGAGTCTCCTTCGCAGCCGCGACGGCCAACTGGGCGTGAACGCGGAAGATTTTCGCAAGTTGGACATCCACGTGCACGTGCCGGCCGGCGCGGTGCCGAAAGATGGGCCATCGGCTGGCATCGCCATGTTCACGGCGCTCGCCTCGCTTTTTAGCAACAGGCCGGTGCGTCCCGATGTGGCGATGACAGGCGAGATCACTTTGCGCGGTCTCGTTCTGCCAATTGGAGGTCTCAAAGAAAAAAGTCTGGCGGCGATGCGCGCCGGGATTACCACGGTCATCATCCCCAAGCTCAACGAAAAAGATCTTGTCGATGTTCCGGAGGAAGCGAAACAAAAATTCCAATTCATTCCCGTCGAAAACGTCGATGAAGTCCTGGCCGTTGCCTTGGAGAAAAACGGCGCTCCGTCCGCTTCAAAACCCAAATCCGCCTGAGTCCCGGAAAACTTGCAGATACCCTAACGAGAACAAGCTCAGCCACGGCTCAGGAGAGCGCAAGTGGCAGCTGGTGAAAGCACACTAGCCAAGCTCGATATAGAAGGGACAACGCCGTCTGAGCCATTCTGCAGCGCCTGGTTCGACATGCAATCGCGCCAAATGAATGTTCATAAAGGTCTAACGAGTATTCGGACCCATAAATCTGCCAGTAAAGCCGGAAAAATCTGTACAATCTGCTTGCCCCAGCAAGCTACCACCCTTGTGAGACTGACCCAAAAACGCAAATCGTTGGATCAAGCTGATTTTCCGCTTGGAGGCAACCCCCCGCTGCCTCGATATATTTGCCCCGATAGAATGTTCATGACCGTGCGGTGAGTTACTTGAAACTTAACCGCTATACGTCGCAGCGGAACTCCAGCGGCACGCATACGGAATAATTCTGCGACATCACCGTCTTTGAGGCGGCGGCGCTTACGCGCTCCTCGTTCTCGATTACGGCTAATAGCTTCCTGTACGTCGGCGAAGTTTGGAGCACCGTCTTTATACGCCCGCCGTATTCCACGGATCGCCCGAGACATTGTCGAAAACGACACTCCATACTCACGCGCCAATGTTTGAATCGACAACCCCTGGAAGTGAAGTTTGCGGATCATGCAAATATCTTTGGCTAGTTTGCTTTTGGCGCTGCTTACCCTTTCCAAAAGAGCTTCGGACATGTTGTTGCGACCCTTTCTGGAAGCAGAAATTTTGGCGCGCCGCACCGGATCCCTACACGCCTCTAAAAGTCTTTCGCGAACGGCAGGTTCCTTCAGCCGCTCTTTAACTCCAGCCGAGATCCGTTGGCGATAGCCCGCGTCCAATTCGTGTT
>QHOF01000417.1 GCA_003219335.1 Verrucomicrobiota bacterium
TATCGGCTTCCTCGAGATGCGCGATCAACCGATTGCGAAGTTGAATCGCGTCGCCGAGCGACTTCATCGTGAGCGCGTGCTCGGCCACGCCGGGAAGATTGAAGAAGTTCGTCACCGACCCCAGCGCCAGAATCAGATGGTCGTATTCCAGCTCATGCGAGTGCCGGTCGAACCCGTGTGAAACAATCACGCGCTTTTTGCCAACGTCGATCTTGTCCACGTCACCACAGAAAAAGTTCACGTGGCGGACCATTTTGCGGACGGGATTGACGATGTTCGTCAAATCGAGATCGCTCGCCGCGATTTCGTGCAACATCGGTGTGAACAGAAAAAAGTTCTCGCGATTGACGACCGTGACTTCGAATCGCGGATCGCGACGCTTCTCAAATTCAAGCGCCGCGTAAAGCCCACCGAACCCGCCGCCGAGAATGAGGACACGTGTCTTGTTCGCCATAATCGAGGAAACCTTAGGCAAGAACGGCCCGTTCCAGCCGAAGCAGTTCGCCTAGAGACCACGCTTGAAACGGGCACCCGCGTGGGGTGTGCGGCGGCTCGGCGTCGCAGATTTCTGAGACGTGACCGAGTCCAGCCTCGTTCAGATGCTGGTAAATCGGCGGGAGAAATTTGGCACGCGCTTCTGCTTTTGCTTCGGATGTGGAGCCGCGGACGCGGACCCACGCCTCGACGAATGGACCAATGAGCCACGGCCAGACCGTGCCTTGATGGTAAATGGCATCGCGCTCGCGCGAGCCGCCCTGGTAGTGCGGTGCATAACCCGGCTCGCCTGGCGCGAGCGAGCGTAGACCCACTGGCGTAAGCAAAAGCATCTCGACCGCATCGACAACTCGTCGCGCTTTTTCTTGCGAGAGCAATTGTAACGGTAGCCCGCCAACTGCGAAGATTTGGTTCGGACGAAATGTAAGATCGACAGTCCCCGGCCGGTGATCGCAATCGACCACATCCGCCAGATAACTGGCGTGCTCGTTCCAGAATTTCTCTTCGAAAGCAGCGCGGCCTTTATCGAAGAGCGATTGCCAACGCGCAGAAAATTTCGCGCCAATGGCGAGCGCGTTCAGCCAGAGCGCCTGAATTTCCACTGGCTTGCCAATGCGCGGTGTGATTTCGCGGCCATCGACGCGCGCGTCCATCCAGCTGAGCTGCTGACCGTGTTCGCCAGCTGAGAGCAATCCATCCCGATCGGCTCGGATGCCGAATCGGGTTCCTTCATTGAAGCCAGCAAGAATCGCTTCGACTGCTACGCGCAGCTTTTTAGTATGACAATTGTCGGTTAGCGTCGGCTGTTTCTTCGCCGCAACAAGATAATCATTGACCGCAATGATGTACCAGAGCGATGCATCGACAGAATTGAATTCGGGCTGCTCGCCGGAATCGGGGAAGCGATTTGGCAACATGCCTTGGGAAACAACGCCGGCCCAGGCGAGCAAAATATCGCGCGCATCTTCCAGATGGCCGGTCGCGATGCAAAGGCCGCGAATCGCGATAAACGTGTCGCGGCCCCAATCTCCGAACCATGGATAGCCGGCAATGAGCGTCTTTCCTTTGCCGCGCTTTACCAGGTACTCATCGGCGGCGCGTTCGAGCGGACTGGAGAAATATTTCCGGCGGGCCTGCTCGATCGTCCTGACCTGGGCATACCGCGCTTCGATGGATTCGATTTGGGTGGTCGCGTGTCCTTCAGCCGCGAGCATGAGCACCGCCGGTTTGTGAGAAAGTGAAAATTCGAATACGCCCGGCGACGCGAGATCTTCCGCTGCGTCGAGTCCGCGCGCCTGTTCTTCCGAGTAGAGAAAATTGCGGTACCACGCCGAATCGTGCGCGTAACGGCCGTTCGAATGCGCCATGACAGCCGGAACGCCGTCGTAAGATCGAAAGGTCACGCGTTCGCCATTCTGTTCGGCGCCGAACCGGAACGCGGCGTTCTCGTGATGCGTGGAATGAAAATCGCGACCGCTCAAAAACGGCCGCACCTTCAATGTGATATCTGCTGTAGCTGGGGTCGGTGACCCCGGCTCGCCGGCATCACCGATGCCGCCTACAACGCGCCACGAGACGAATACCGCCGATTCGCCCTTCGGAACGAACAGCTCCTGCTCAACGAAAAGGTCATTATCGATCTTGTAACGCCAGCGCGGCCACGGCTCGTATTCGAAGGAT
>QHOF01000418.1:0-418 GCA_003219335.1 Verrucomicrobiota bacterium
ATTCTTTTTCAATTTGACATTGGATTCGACCAATACTTCCTGCTGTTTGGGATCGATGAGATCTGGCTCGTAAGCCTCCACAAACTGCGCTTTAAGGGCAATCGCCGTGTCCAAGGCCTGTTTGAGAGTGCCTTTTAACTTGTAAGTCGCCAGCAGCATTTCAAAGCCTGTCACGGTTTGGTCCGAAAATCGATTCACCGATTGATACGATAATTTAGGACTATCTGGCTTGTCGTTTGGCTTAAGGCTACAAGCCATGAAACCAAAACGATGTGGATAATCCTTAATGCCATCTTCAACGAATTTTTTCAAAGTGGCTCTGCCCTCATCATCTCGAGAAGGCGGGCACATGGCGATAAGGAAGGGTGTGTTTGGAAAAGCTTTATTATAGAGAAAAGCAATCCATTTCGCACCTTCA
>QHOF01000418.1:494-3346 GCA_003219335.1 Verrucomicrobiota bacterium
ACATCACGACGTCGCTTAAATAAGGAGAGGAATCGTAGCGTTCGCCGAGTCTTCTAACCAAATTACCATATTTTTCCTGATGCACAGGATCCCATGGTATCGGCATATATTCAGGTGGTTTGCCATTTTTGTGATGAAAGGTAAATTTCTCAGCACCAGCGGCGTAGACCCATTCAGGGGAATGTTTTCCCGCAGAGACCCGTATTTCAATGCGTTTGTTATACTTTTTGGCAAGCTCAAATCCCCGATCATAATAACTGAAGTCATACTGGCCCTCGATCGGTTCTATTTTATCCCACTGGGCGCGTAAAATAATGCCTTGCACGTTGGGATTCGTCCAGCATGGGGTGTTATTCAGCTGATGCATTCTTTTATTAGCATCTTTAATGGAATAAGAGTGTAGCAAACACCAAATCCCTGTGGGCGTAGATTTTTGGATGATGTCGGTTTTTTCCTCGGCAAAAAGTTGCATAGGGATCACGACAGAACATCCGAGCAGAATTAATGAATACAATAGACTCATTTTAAAGTTTCAATATGAAACGAATGTTCTTTTGTTTTTTTGGTTAGGCTAACGATAACCGTGCTTACGCAGAGGCGAAACTGGCGTCACAGCGCTCTCTCCGGGCACTCTTTCCACCGGGATGGTGGCAATGTTCCTGTCCGCCACCGTGTCTAGAACCGAGATATTTGCGGTATGCGCGTTGGAAACAAAAGCCCTGAGCCGATTCGGTGTCATGGCAATACGAATCGGGAAACTACCTACGGGGATTTCGGTGACAACCTGGTTGGTCGAGCTGTCGATCACGGCAACGTTATTGGAGTATCTGTTGGTGACAAAAGGGACTGGGCCAAAGCCGAGGATGCGAAGGCAAACGCAAAAATAGTCAACAGCAAAGCCAGGCGATACGTTTTCATAGTTAAGGACGTTGGATTAACTAGAGCACTTTTTTTGACACGAGCAAGGCGATGGACTCAGAGATGCGTCGGAGGTTATTTACTGGAGTTTGAAAAAGCTGCCGGAACTGCCGGCGTACGGACGAACCGCGATTTCAGTCTTCCTCTCCACAGCACAAGAGCGACTGCCGTAATTGCACCGCAGGTTAGTACTTCATAAGTGCACGACCAAACGTTGTTGAGGCTGAACAAGGCGGCAAAATCTTTGCCACGGACACCGGGAATCAAGATCAAGGGCGAGCTGAATTTTTTGGGCCACGGCCACAGCAGGGGAATGCCAAAGCTGGTGTTCGTCCAGCCCAGCGTAGGGCCGGTGCAGAGGTCAATCAAAAGATGTGAGCCGTATGCGGTGAAGTAGATCATCGCACTTCGCCAGAAACCTGGTACGATCCGCCACACGCAGCTTACAGCCAGCGCCACGAGCACGGCCGCTGCTAAACTGTGCGAAAACCCATGGTGCAGACTAGTGTTTCCAAGCAATGCGAGGCTTATAGGAAAATCGAAATCAGGCAAATTGGCAAGCACTACCAGTACTCCAAGACGCAGAAGATATTGGCGCCATTGCGCGGCCACCCGAATTTGCAGTTGCTTCGCAAAGACGAGGAAAGTCCAGAATCCGGCAAAGCTGTGTGCGATTGGCGAAGCCACAGGGCGAAGTGTGTCAGCGTCTGGGCGCAACGGACGCGGCCAGCTCAGTTTGTCTGAAGGCTGACTGTGGAGTCGCGAGAAGTTTGTCGTAAATACCCTCGATCTTGCGGCAAACCTGGCGCCAATCGAACTCCGCCAGCACTGTCGCGTTTCCATTTGCCGCCAATTTCTCAGCCAAAGCGCGATCGTTCAGAAGGGTGACAATACCACGGCCGAGGGCCTCGAGATCGTGATTCGGCACGACGAAGGCATCATGCATATGTCGGACGCCTTTGGCGCCGCCCGCAAACGAAACGACTGGTTTGCCAGCCAATAGGTAGTTCAAAAGTTTGATCGGATGACCAGGACATTCCGGCCGGGGAACCACGCATACATCTGCGAGGGCGAGGTAGCTGGGCAAATCGTGGAGAGGGTGAGGCGAAATCCAGACGATCGAGTTGGCGATCCCGAGCTCGGCGGCGAGCTGTTTGTGTTCGTTTTCGCACGCTACGGAAACCAGAGGACTAACGACTAAAAGCAACGCGTCCGGCTTTTCGCGTAAAGCGACGGCGAAGGCTCGCAACAGATAATCGATCCGCTGATAGGCATCGAGCACGCCAGTATACATAACTATGGGGCGACCGTTCAGCTGGTATTTCTCGCGGAACTTTTCGGGCCGCACGTGATCGAACAAATCCGGCTCGATTCCCGCAGGGATCATATCCACTTTTCTCGCTGGAACCCCCCGTTTCAGGAACCAATCTTGTAATTCAGGTGACACAGCAGTGATATGATTTGGAAAGATTGGCGTAAACCAGTCCAAGCCATGAGCGATGCAGTGGGCCAGCCATGCCGGGCGAATGAAGTTATAACCGGCGAGCTCGTCACTTAGCAAACTGACCGCGTTGTAGAGCAGCGGGCGGCGCGTAAGCCACTTCGCCAGGATGCCGATCAGCGCGCCTTCGTAGTTATGGGCGTGAATGATATCGATGTTCTCTTTGCGAATGACCCGGCAGAGCAATCGCAGGAGTTGAAAATCGAGAGAAAATTTCTCACGCGATGGACCCACCTTCGGGTTCGCCTCGGGGTGAAAGGGTCCGGTGCGATGCACTTTGGCCCGGCGCACCCGGATATCCCCCTGACCAAACGGGTAAGTCACGATATGAACGTCATGACCCATATCCGAAAGCGTGTCGGACATTTCCCGGATACTCGCGGCCGAGCCGTAATTGGCCGGAAAAGGACAGGCCGCCACTACAGCGACCGAG
>QHOF01000418.1:3661-5888 GCA_003219335.1 Verrucomicrobiota bacterium
TGACTCCCTGATTGAGGGTGCAGCTATGGCCGATCTTTTTCGCCACAACGAGAATGCCACAGAAGTTATGAATGACCAAGCCCGGCTCGATGTCGCTTTCGCACGAGATGTGAATGCCGGTCATGACCATGCACGCGACATTGATGAAAAGATAAAGCGTGATGAGAATCTGGCGAATGACCGGGACTTTGACCTTGTAGGCCCAACGACCGAAGCGATAGACGATGGCGGCAAAGGTGCCGAACTCGAGAAAAGGTGCGATTCGTTTACGAAAAAGGCTCTGATCTTGCGGGCGGACACCGTAGGCGGTGGTCTTGCGGCGAAGATCGGCACGAATGTTTTCAAACATATGGATGCCTGCTTCGGTTTATTCGAGATAGCCAAGAGCCTGAAGACGTTCCTCGACTTTGGCAGACTCCTCATCGGTGTAACCGCTCGGACGATCGGCCCTGGACGTTCCGGAAGCCGCTCCAGCCCGGACCGCGTGCGCCGAAAGAAAGTCGGGCTGAAAAACGCTCGTCAGGACTTTGCCGTCCATATCTTCCGGCACAGGTACGTCGAGTAAATGAAGAAGCGTTGGAGCAATATCGATGAGCCGCGCGTTCGCGATCTCGGCGCCACTTTTAAAAGCCGGCCCACGCGCGATCACGATTCCGTGGAGCCGGTGCGTACCACCCCACTGGGAGGTTGTGGAGGGACGACGTTCGCAAATGACTAGCGGCGGTTTGTCAGTATCCGCGGGGAAGCTGGTTCCCGTCGCGAACTGACTGTTTTCACTCCACCAGTCGAGGACAAGGTCGGCACCTTCGTTGGCAAAAGGCCCATGAATGATCTCTTCACGTCGATAGACACGCCCGATCACAGGTTGCCCGGTGCGTGGATCTTTGAGTTCGTGCAATTTTTCAATGATGAAGTTAGTTAATGCGACGTAATCCGCTGGGTCGACGATCCCCGCAGGTTTTACACCTTTAAGATTGATGCAGATGCTCGGCGGAGACGCGAGTACTTCGCTACAGTACGCCTTGGTGCGATTCCAGTCGATTGACGCAAATGACGTGTAGGCCAGCTCCGCTTTTTTTCTGAGGGTCGGAAAAAGCGTAGCCAGGTACGCTTTGGAGCGATGCGGGAGCGAGCTTCGCAAAAAAGAAAACCCAGCCTGAATTATTTTCTGCCTGATGCGGTGTACGGCAGACTTCTTATTCACGCGATAATGGAGAAGACCGAGTTGGGCCAAGTAACGATTCAGGAATATTTTACGGTCGGATACTGGACCGCCACCGTGATCGGAAACGACGAACACAGACGTATCGGGCCCGACCTTTGCGATTATTTGGCCGGTCGCAGCGTCCAGTCTTTCATACACTTGCCTGACGGCGTTTTGAAAACGGGGCGCCGCGTTCGGGTCATAAAGGAAATGGCTGCGGTCCATGTACTGCCAGAAGTAGTGCTGGACCGTGTCTATCGACATGAAAACGAACATCATCACGTCTTGTGGATGGTTTTCGAGAAGGTATAGAGCGGCTGCCGTCCACTGCCGATCAACTTCTTCCATTTCGGCGAGCACTTGGTCCCGCCGTTTGTCAGTGGACATAAAGCCAAGATATCGCAAATCATGTTTGATCTTTCCTAGATCATTCGCGAGCTCTTGCCGGAGCGAGGGAGGATGAACGAAGGGGCTATTCTCCGATGGTGTACCCATCCCGGCAATCTGGAAGCCATCCAACGGCTCGGGCGGATAGGTAAACGGAATGTTCATCGTGCCGACCGAGTAGCCGGCGTTGTTCAAAAGCTTCCACACTGTGGGCGAACGGCGCGAGGTCGCGTTGGCATAATTCATCGCGTAGCCACCCGGTTCCGTTTCGACGAAATGAAAGATACCGTGCTTGCCTGGATTCTTGCCAGTCATGAACGAAGTCCATGCAGGGGGCGTAATTGGTGGAAGGACCGACTCAAGGGTTCCGGACACACCCGCCTTCATCAGTTTTGCCAAGTTAGGCATGCTGCCTTCGGCTATCCACGGACGGATCAATGTCCACGTTGCCGCATCCAATCCTATGATTACCACCTTCGGATCCTTCTTCATCTTGGGAAAAGCTTCATATAGACTATATTGTGCGTAGGTCTTCTCAAATTTTGGTTAAGCGGGTGTTGGAATCAAAATCATTTATACACGCGCCACGTCTGCATCCCGGTCGTGTCAAATCGAAAATCAATGACCCTTGCGCCC
>QHOF01000080.1 GCA_003219335.1 Verrucomicrobiota bacterium
TAATTCCCGATGGGCCAGGTCGTTTTTAGCTACCACCAGACAGCCGCTTGTTTCCTTGTCAAGACGATGCACGATGCCGGGCCGTTCTTTTCCACCGATCCCTGATAGTGCCGTGCAATGACTGAGCAACGCATTGACCAAAGTGTGTTCACGCTGACCGGCGCCCGGGTGAACGGTGAGTCCGGGCGGTTTGTTGATGACGATGAGATCGTCGTCTTCGAAGAGAACGTCGAGTGGAATCGGCTCCGGTCGTGGCTCGATCTTCTCCGGCGGCGGCTCAATGAGATCAATCTTGTCCCCGCCTCGGACGATGTGCCGCGGCCGGATGGTTTGCTCATTGAGCCGAACGAACCCGCCGCGGATCAACTGCTGAAGGCGCGACCGGGAATACTGCGGAAGGCGCTTCGCCAAAAACTGATCAAGGCGCAGCTTCGCGTCGTTTTCTGAAACGACAAACTCGATCGGCGTCGAATTTTTCAATGTTTCGAAATAGATCAGAGCACGAGTATGAGCAAGAGTAAGAGCAGGGAACAAACCGAGGATGAACGAATCTCGCAGCTGAGAGTCAGATTTTAGACGAATCGTTGCCAGGGAGCTTCTTTGGCGCGATGTTTTTCCTGCACATGGCACAACAAAACCCACCACCACCACCATTTCCGTCACCGGAAGAGCTGAAGGCCAAGATCACCGAGTTCATGAAACAGAACTTCGGCGATCGGGTCTCGGTCGCGACCATTACCGAGCCGGAGCCGGCGGTTGCAGAGGAGGATGAAAAGGCGGAAAAAGCCGAGCACGAGGAATTCGAATTCAACCTGCTGCCGCGCGACATCAAAGCGCATCTCGACCGGTTCGTGATCAAACAGGAGGAAGCAAAGAAGGTCCTCGCGATTGCCGTTTGCGATCATTACAACCATGCCAATTACCTGCGCCGCCTGGAGAAGGAAGATGCCAGGCGCGCGCAAGAGATCGAGTACATCAAGCAAAACGTAATTTTGGTCGGCCCGACCGGCGTGGGCAAAACTTATCTCATCAAACACATCGCCGACCTGATCAAAGTGCCGTTTGTAAAAGCCGACGCGACGAAGTTCAGCGAGACCGGTTACGTCGGCGGCGACGTGGAAGATTTGGTGCGCGAGCTCGTGCACAAAGCCGATGGCGACGTAAACCTGGCGCAGTTCGGCATCATTTACATTGATGAGATCGACAAGATCGCTTCGGCGGGAAATTTGATCGGCCGGGATGTGAGCGGGCGCGGCGTGCAGACCACGCTGCTCAAGTTGATGGAGGAAACAGAAGTGCCGGTGCGCAGCATGAACGATCTCCAGGCGCAGCTACAGGCCGCGTTCGAATTTCAACGACGCGGCAAGGCGAAACGCGAGACGATTAACACACGCCACATTCTCTTCGTGGTGAGCGGCGCATTTGAGAAGTTGAAGGAACAGGTGGCGCGGCGCGTCCGGCAGGGACAGATCGGGTTTAGCGCGCAACCGGTTCACGTGATGGACAACGAATTGTTCCGGCACGTCACGACCCAGGATTTTATCGAATACGGGTTCGAGCCGGAATTCATCGGACGCTTGCCTGTGCGCGTGGTTTGTGAGGACCTGGACGCCGATGATCTTTTCAACATCATGAAATATTCCGAGGGCAGTTTGCTCCGGCAATACGAGCGCGCCTTTCGCGCCTACGGGATTGAGATCAGTTTCGAGGATGAAGCGTTGAGTCTGCTGGCAGAAGCCGCTGCAAAGGAAAAAACCGGCGCCCGTGGATTACTCACGGTATTTGAAAAATTGTTTCGCGATTATAAGTACTATCTGGCTGGATCAGGTCTGAGCCAGCTGCGTGTCACCGCGACGCTGGTGCGCGAGCCGGAGCGCGTGCTTGATCGGTTAATGGTTGAGGGACACAAGCTGGAGGCGCAAATGCTCGAAGCCTGGGCGCGTCAGTTTGCCGAAAAATTCAGCAACGAGCATGAACTGGAGATTGTTTTCGATGAGAGCGCGATTCGGCGCCTGGTCGAGCGCGCGCAAACTGAGCGGATGAACATGAGCGATCTGTGCGCTCATTTATTTAAGGATTACCAGTTCGGGTTGAACCTGGTCAAAAAAAATACGGGCCAGACGAAGTTTGTTCTGAACGCCGCGGCAATCGATGCACCGGACAAATTCCTGAGCGAACTTGTGGTGCAATCCTATTACCCGGCTGCAATGACACAAAAAGCCTGATCGTTAATGAAGCGATCGTTGATCAGAACGCTCGTAATTGGAGTCGCCGTCGCTCTCGCGGTCGGCGCGCTGCACGCCAGCAAGTCCATGGCAGGTTTCGAGGCGGCCGCTGCGCAGCTTGTCTCCGACTATGCCGGCGCGACGCGCATCGTCAGTGAAAAATGGCAATACGTCTTTGTTCTGCTGATCGCGCTTGGTGTCTCGTGGCTCAGCCTGAGCAAGGTTCCACGGTGGGGTAGCCGGCTGCTATTTAGTCTCCTGTTGCTGGAGCTGTTCGGCCTTTCATGGGTTTGCTCGCTTTACCGGGTGTTCTTTCAGCCGATTCCCTCGGCTCTCGCCTTGGTATTCGCATTTGCAGCAGCGCAGGGCTGGTCGGCTTTTTTACGGAGAGATCGCTCGCATATGGTGCGAACGTTCTTTGCCGATTGCCTTTCGAAAAAGGAATTTCGCCGTCTCAAGGACGCCACAACTCCGTTCGATGCGCACCCGAAAGCGTACGAAGTAAGCGTGATGGTGTGCGATATCGGTAACAAGCTTGCCTTTGCAAAAGGTTCGGAGCCTGCGGCGTTCGCCGAAGCCGCAGCAAAATTTATTCGCGAGACCGCTGCGCGTCTGACCGACGAAGGCGCTTACTTGCAGGCTGCTGATGGTGAAGGTGTCGTCGGCATTTTCGGGTTTCCCGCGCCGGAGGCCGAGCACGCGCAAAAAGCAGTGCGCGTTATCCTCGACATGACAAAGAATTCTCGCGACCGCCTGGAAGGCAGCGAAGAAATATCTAATAACCTGGACCTGCGCACGGGGATTAGTTCCGGCATGATCATTGCCGGTGCACTGAAAGACAGCCGCCGGCCTCTTCTCCTGGCCAGCGGTGAACCCATTGAGCTGGCCCGCAGGTTCTGCGCCTTAAATCATTTCTATGGATCCAAAGCCTTGATGGACACGCAGACTTTTGATCGAGTGAGTGAGGCAGTTGTCGCGCGCCCGATTGATTTTGTGAACGGCCTGAATTCGCACGATCAGCTTGAAATTTACGAGCCGCTCTGGCTCGCCGCAGAAGCCACGCCGGAACACGTCGCGCGCCGGGATTCGTTCTGGAGCGGCGTAGTCCTCTACCGGGAAAGGCGGTGGGCGGAAGCGTATAATGAATTTCAGAAGGCGCGCGGTTCTGGGGAGGAAGAGGATCCTCCATTGGAATTTTATTTGCGCAGGCTGGAGCCGCTTGTCCTGCAGTTGACGGAATCGCCCTTCGAACAAATCTGAGCGCGTGTTGAAACGGACGGAATATCCGGCGGCAATCCGGAATCTGATTGCACAACTGCGGCAAATGCCGGGAGTCGGTCCTCGCTCGGCGGAGCGGATTGCGCTCTGGATGGTGCGGGCCCGCAACGACCAGCCGGAGCAAATTGCGCGCGCGATCGCGGACACACGCCAGGCAATTCGCGCCTGCAACCTTTGCGGATTTTTTGCCGCTGGCGAAATCTGCGAAATATGCGCTGACTCCTCGCGCGCCACGGACTTGCTCTGCGTTGTAGAACAGTCGACCGATATTCTCCCCTTGGAAAAAACCGGCGTCTTTCGCGGCCGATACCATTCCCTTGGCGGGAAAATTTCGCCGCTAGATCATGTAGCCCCGGAAGATTTGCGGATCAAAGAATTGTTGGATCGCGTCGATCGAGGAAAAATCTCGGAGATCATTTTCGCGCTGCCCGCCGACGTAGAAGGCGAGGCGACCACGAATTACATTGTCGATCTGTTGAAGAGCAAACCGGTCGCGCTCACGCGGATCGCGCGCGGCATTCCAGCCGGCGGCGGTCTTGAATCAGCCGATGAACTGACGTTGTCGGCCGCGCTCTCTGGCAGGACAAAATTGTAATGTGTTCCGAGGTGGGAAAATGGCATCGCATCTTACGAGAATAAGATCAGCAACGCCTAATTGAGGCTACGGGCGGACCTTTTGGGTCAGTCTCTTCGAACGGGCCGGGACGAACGTGCTGTCACCGCGATACTCCGCCTTGATTTGGTGGTTTCCAACCGTAAGAGACGAGACTGTGAGAGTCGCCTCTTTCCCGTGCAGAAGTCCGATACCCAAAACATCGCGCCCGTCAAAGAATTTGACTCTTCCAGAAGGGATAGCCAAACGAAAGGTCGGCGTTACCGTGGCAGTAAACGTGACGGGATCACCAGCATGGGATGGATTTTCGGAAGAAGTAAGAGAAACCCGGCTGCCGCCGAGATTAAAGAAGATTGAAACCGAAGTATCATACACATTGCTAACTACGAGATCCAGCGCGACGTCGTCATTCAAATCCGCTGCGGAAAATGACGAGGGTGGGCCAGCGAGATACTGCGAGTAGGGCTGGAATGTACCATCACCATTCCCAAGCAAAAGGCTGATTTTTCCGAAATCCACGAAGATCTCTCCAGTGCCGGTAACTACGTCAGGATAACCGTCGCCGTTAAAATCCCCAATAAGCAGCTGCCGGGAGCCTCCGGTAGGATAATCTACGTGCGGTTGGAATGTCCCATCACCGTTTCCCAGAAAAACGGAGACGGTCGCGTAGTTAGAAACAACAAAATCGGGCTTGCCGTCGGAATTGATATCGCCGGCTGCTACCCAGTGAGAGTCGTATAGGTCGATGGAATAATCGACCCTGGGTCGGAAAGTACCATCTCCCTTGCCTAGGAACACGCTTGCGCCCGAGTCGGAAATACCGCCTGCGTAATTGTAATTCACAACCAGGTCTGTTTTGCCGTCGCCATTAAAGTCACTTTTCGCGATCGATTGCGGAGAGTCTCCGGCGGATAATTCCTGATGGGTGGGGAAGGTTCCGTCGCCCGCTCCGAGCAGGATGCTCACTGTTCCTGGGTTAGTCTGGTTCGCAGTCGCCACGTCCGTGATCCCGTCATTATTGAAATCGGACAATAAGATGGCCTTCGGGGAAGCGGCGGTAGCAAAATCGGTGCGAGGCCGGAACGTACCGTCGCCGTTCCCGAGCAAGACACTGATCAAATTGTCTGCATGGTCGGCCACGACGAGATCGGGAATCCCGTCACTGTTGACATCGCCGATGACAACGCCCTCGGGATCATTTCCTGTTGGATAATCGGTCCAACTCGGAAAGTTGCCATCGCCGGTGTTCAAATACAAGCTGACGGTGTTGTCGGCGTTTGTCCCAACGATGTCTGGTTTGCCATCGCCATTCACGTCTCCAGTTGTTTGGGATTGCGTGGAGGCGACTTTGACCAATTCTGTCCGGGCTTGAAAAGTGCCGTCACCATTGCCTGGGACCACTGCTATCCCGAAATTGCCGGCGAAAATCTCGCTGTCTAGCTCGCTGGCACTCACCAGATCAACGGTTCCATTCCCATCGAAGTCTCCCATAGATACGGTGTATCCTGCTCCATAATTCAGGGGCGACGTTTTGAATGTGCCTTCACCATTGCCTTTGAAAATGCTGATGATCGTCGAGCTCACCACGACGGCCACGTCTGTGATGCCATCACCGTCCACATCGCCGGCTGCCAAATCCATCGGATTTCGAGCCGTTGGCGTATCGATAGGCGCTTGAAAAGTACCGTCGCCGTTGCCAAGAAGCACACTGAACCTGGCTTGTGCGTAACGCGCCGCAGTCACAAGATCGAGTTTGGAATCACCGTTGCAATCAGCTACGGCGATAAGATCGGGGGGATCGCTGGTCGCGAAATCCTGGTACGTCTGGAATGTGCCATCACCGTTTCCCAGAAGTACGCTGACCGCATAATGCGAAGACGCCCCAACGGCCAAATCGACGTTACCGTCTCCGTTAAAATCCCTG
Source organism: Verrucomicrobiota bacterium (assembly GCA_003219335.1). Lineage (GTDB taxonomy): Bacteria > Verrucomicrobiota > Verrucomicrobiia > Chthoniobacterales > UBA10450 > Udaeobacter. The sequence continues at coordinate 6,041 of QHOF01000080.1, forward strand.
GCTACGACCACCATTGCCTGGCGTGGGGTGGTATACACTACGGGCTGCGAAAAACCTCCATGACCATCTCCGAATAAAACAGTAACCCTTCCGATATTTGGCTTGTCGTTCGCAACTACGATGTCCGGCTTTCCATCGTTGTTAAAATCGGCAACCGCGACGGAGTTCGGAAGGGGCCCCGCCCTGAACACGCTGGCGTTCTGAAACGTGCCATCACCGTTACCGAGCAGGACGCTCACGCGCTGGCCGCCGGGGAGACCGGCATCGACATCGTCGATACCGAAATCGTTACCGCGATCGGCAGTAACCAGATCGAGCTTGCCGTCACGATTAAAGTCTCCCGCAGCAATTGCCACGGGATTTGCCCCTGCGATATCATACGTTTGCGCTTCTCCGAAGGTCCCATCTCCATTGCCGAGCAGAATGTTTACCTCGCCCGGATCAAATCCATTAGACGTCGCGATATCGGGAATACCATCTCCATTAAAATCCGCTACTACCACCGCGTCGACGTAAGTCGAAGTTTCGAAAAATAAAGAACCAAAGAAGCGCGGAGCTTGAGCGTTAATGGATGCTAGCGGGAAACAACAAAGGCAAAGCAAAACAGCCAATTTGCCTATCAATCTGATTTCACTCTGTAATTGATGGTTCCTAGTCATATCAGGCAGGCCTCCTTTTTTTTACGCGACAGACGCGACGAGACGCTGTTCTTTGGGTGGGATTTCACAGCCCTATCGCTGTTTTGCACCTGGACCGCGGAAGAAGGCAAGCAAAATCGTATTGAATTGTATAAACCCAACGTCAGTCCAGAGTGTAATTGCTTACAATAGTCGCACCTAACGCGTTTCGGGTGCCCCGGCGAGCCGTTGCGGGCAGCGCTTGGTGAGGCGTCAGTGAGTCGATCGTTTAGTTGAAGATAAGTACGCGCAGAGCAGACACAACACGGCAGTGCTGATCAGAATAGTAGCTAACACTGCCCCAATCCGAGCGTCCCAAGTCCTAACAAAGAGAACGGGAACCACCAAAATGGCAAACGTAAGCAAAACTACAGGAATGGCGCTGGGAGAGGCAAAGTTGATCGTCGAACCCATCAACTTTGAATGCTTCTGCACAATCACCAATGGATCGGCGTGGCTATAATAAACGCCCCACTTCCGATTCTCCGGGTCTTGCCAACAAGCTTCGAGTTCTTCGCGTGTCATGATATATGCCCGCTGACCTGTAACGAGAATTCTTTGGGTCTAATCCGACTTGAGTTTGCATCTAAAGAAGGAAAATCGGCGGCACGACGCCGAGGTTAGCGCCGCCGTTGACTGCAGACAAACCGAAATTGTTCGAGCGTGCGGGCGACGTAATGCGGACAATGCGGCCTATTGAAGAATTGAGCGTGCCGGCGGGCGATTTAACTTTTGTAACGATTTTAACGTTGTAACTTTGTTCGATGTCGTGCGCGAAGATTGATCCGGCGTTTCACCAGGCGCAGAAGCCGCCCTGGATCAAGGTGCGGCTGCCATCGAATCCGGTCTTCTTTTCAACAAAGGCGCTGATTTCTGATTTGCGGTTGCACACGGTCTGCGAAAGCGCGCAGTGCCCGAACCGGTGGGAATGTTGGAGCCAGGGCACAGCGACGTTCATGATCGCAGGCGATCGCTGCACGCGCGCGTGTGGATTTTGCGCCGTGACAACGGCAAAACCCTTTGCGCTGGAAGAAGACGAACCGCAGCGTGTCGCCGAAGCGGTGCAAAGGATGAAACTAAAACATGTCGTGATTACGGCAGTTGCGCGCGACGATCTCAAGGACGGCGGCGCGAATCATTTCGCGCGCACGATCACAGCGATACGCGAAATGGATCCTTCGATCATCGTCGAAGTGCTGGTTCCCGATTTTCACGCGCAGGATTGGTGCATCCAGATTGTGCTCGACGCCGGACCGGACATTTACAATCACAACATGGAAACCGTGGAACGCCTGACACCGCTGGTCCGCTCGCGCGCCAAATACGGGACGTCGCTGCAAGTTTTGCGTCGGGCAAAGGACCTATCGCCCAGCGTCGTTACGAAGAGCGGTGTGATGCTTGGCTTGGGCGAAAAGGAGACCGAACTTTTTCAGACGATGGACGATTTGCGCGGGGTTGGTTGTGAAGTTCTGACCATGGGCCAGTATTTGCGCCCCAGTCCGAAACATTTGCCGGTCGTTAAATACATTACGCCTGAGGAATTCAACTACTACGGCGACATCGCGCGTCGAAAAGGTTTTCTCTACGTCGCTTCCGGTCCGCTCGTCCGCAGCTCTTATCACGCGGCCGATTTCCATCCGGTGGTCCGGCGATAGAGAACGTGATGCGAGCCACTACGCGTGCGCTTGTATTTGTTGTCATTCCGAGCGAAGTCGAGGAATCTGTGGATTTAATACTGAGATGTCTCGACTTCGCTCGACATGACAGAAAAAATAAGGTCGCAAACCGCCGCAGTCATTCCCGCGTATCAGGACGAAAAACATATCGGCGATATTGTTCGCCGAACGCGTGAGCGACTCGAGCGCGTTCTTGTGGTTGATGATGGCTCGACCGATCAAACCGCACAACGCGCGGGGGAAGCCGGCGCGGAAGTTGTCCTTCACAACCAAAACCGTGGCAAAGGCGAAGCGATCAAGACAGGGCTCGGGCACTGGTTCGCCACGGCGAATTCGTCCAGAGGCGGATTGGGTCGAGAAGTTGCGTGGGTGATCCTTCTCGATTCCGACGGCCAACATCTTCCCGAAGAGATCGATTCCTTTCTGGCAGCGGCAGCTTCGGGGACACAACGCGCCTTTCTCATTGGCAATCGCATGAACGACGTTGCCTGCATGCCGTTCATCCGGCGGGTCGTGAATCGTTACATGAGCAGGCGGATCAGCAGGCTCTGTGGACAAAAAATTCCAGACACGCAATGCGGTTTCCGTATGTTAGATCGGCAATTGATTCCAGAGTTACTTAGCGGCGGAAATCGTTTCGATTACGAAACTGAAGTGCTCATCATCGTCAGCCGCAAAGGTTACCGGATCGACTCAGTCCCAATCACGACTGTTTACACTGATCAGGTGAGCAAGATCCATCTCGTGCGCGACGCCTTTCGCTTTTTCAAATTGATGTGGCGCTATCGAAAACCTGTGGGCGGTTGACCACTGTTTCCTAAACATCAGTGTTAGGGTTTTTTCGCCGGGACGGGCTTGGAACTTTTCAGGATTTCTGATTCCGGCGTGAGCTTGGCCGGTTTGCCGCTGAAGATGACGCGGTTCGGTTTTTCGGCGAGCGTTTCGACGAGGGCCTTGGCGTACGTGGTGACTACTTTGAGGTTCAAAAGGGTAACATGCAGTTGTTTCAATTGCTCCTGAAGCTGCTTGTCTGTCGTGCTGATGAAGTGGTCGGCTGTTCCGAGCACTGCGTCTGCGCCTTTGGCAAGACTGTCGAGGTTTGTCACCACGTTTTGTAAATTGTCCACGTCCGCTTTAAGCGAGTCGGCCAATGGCCCGAGTTTTGGCGTGAACTGGTCGAGGTCTTTCTTCAAACCCGTGACCGTGACATTGAGATTATCGAGTAATTTATTTGCGTTATCGAATAACGGGCCGGCCTCCGCGGTGATTTGCTCGAGCCCGTACGCGGGATGGCCTTCGATCGCTGCGTTGTTTGCCAGCGTCTCACCGCCGGGTGTCCCCGCGGAGAGCGCCACAAACTTTGGCGAGAGCAATGTGTCGGAGCTGAGTGTCGCCGTGACATCTGCGGGCAACGGCGGAATGCTTTCATCCAAGCTGACCGTCACGCGAACGGCGTCCTTCTTGTTTACGTAAGCTTCACGTTCTTGCGCGGTGAGATAGCGCATCGCGATCACGCGACCCGCGGGCGCGCCTGCGTAACGTACTTCCGAGTGCACTTTGATCCCAGTCACATCTTCGTAGTTGATTTGGAGAGTGCGCTTCGGTTTCTTGAGGTGATATCCTGAGAGCGCGAAGGTGAGCGCGGCGAGCAGGACAATGCTGCACGCGATCACAAAAAGTGCGACGAGATAATCGGACAGATTGCGTTTCATCAAGCTCGCGCCCTCCCCAACGCCGTGGAGCAATGACAAATGACGAATGACCAATGACGAAACAATGACGAAATCCGAACCACGAAACGTTCTCTCGCGTCAGCGAAACTGTTTTCGGGCTTTGTCATTTGATCATTCCTTTGTCATTCGGCATTCGAGCTTTGTCATTCATCATCCTGTCTTCCGGTGGAACCTGCCGCGTGCACGGAAGAAAGGTCGCGGCTTTACATGTGAATGGTCTTTATGCTCTTCCTGCGAAAGGTTCAATGGAATTGGACCGTCGGGTTCGCCGTGGATGAATTGCTGGACTTCGGGATTTGAACTGTTCCGAATTTCGTCTGGCGTGCCTTGCGCCACAATCGAGCCATGTCCAAGCATAATCATGCGCGTAGCAATGCGAAAAGCACTGGTCATATCGTGTGATACGACGACTGCGGTCATGTGACTGCCTTGAGTCAACTTCAGCGTTAGCTGGTCCACCACGGCTGTCATGATTGGATCCAGACCGGACGTCGGCTCATCGCTAAATAGCAATTCCGGATCGAGAGCAAGAGCGCGCGCAAGCCCTACGCGTTTCTTCATTCCTCCGCTAATTTCATCTGGCTTAAGGTCTTCAAACCCGGTCAGGCCAACCATCTCAAGCCTTTGTCTGACGATTCGTTCGATCTCGTCGGGCGACTTTTTAGTGTGTTGCATCAGTGGCAGCGCAACATTTTCGCCCACTGTAAGAGACGCCAGTAGTGCGCCGGATTGGAACAGCATCCCAAGTCGCAGCCGCACCCGTTCAACCTCGCGTTCTTTCATTGCTGTAATCTCTTCGCCAAAAATCTTTACTGACCCTGAAGTCGGTTTCATTGATCCAATCATGTGCCGAAGCAAGGTGCTCTTGCCGCAACCGCTGCCACCCATGATGACTAGGATCTCGCCTCGATGGACGTTGAATGAGATATCGTTGAGCACCGCGCGATCGCCGAATCTTCGGACGAGATCGTTTACCTCGATGATGGTTTCTCCGTGGGAATTCATGCGGCGAAGAAAAAGATTCCAGTAAGCACCGCGTTCATGACCAGCATTGCAAGCAAAGCTTGCACGACCGACGCGGTCGTGGCCTGGCCGACGCCTTCGGCGCCACCTTCCACATTCAGCCCCGCGTTGCACGCGATGGTGATAATGATCCAGGCAAAAACCGCGCTCTTGATCATTCCCGAATACAAATCCCATGTGTCCGCGCTTTCCAGCGCGCGCATGATATAGCCGGCAGTATTGAAATCCAGCGCGAAGCGGCACACGGCCCAGCCGCCCAGAATGCCGATGTAATTTCCGAAGATAGTGAGCGCCGGCAGCATCACCAGCATGGCGAGGAAACGCGGTACCACCAGGTATTGCACTGGGTTGATCGCCATTACTTCAAGCGCCTCGATCTCCTCGGACACTTTCATTGTCCCCAGCTCAGCGGCGACAGCGGAGCCGCTGCGCCCGATCACGATCACTGCGATCAGCACCGGCCCCATCTCGCGCAGCAGCGTGATCATCACCAAGTCTGGAATGTACATCTGCGCGCCGAGACTTTCGAGAGAATGTGCGGCCTGCATCGCCAGAGTGACTCCTACACTGAATGCCGTCAGCGCCACCATCGGCGCGGCACGAACACCGATGAACACCATTTGCCGGAAGATCGGCGCGATCTTAAAAAATTGCCCGGTAAACGGCGCAATCAAAATCCAGTAGAGCAAACTAAGATTAAGCTGGAGATAGTTTTTCACTTGCCGCTTGAGCGCGCAGAATGCCAAGACGCGTTCATTGACGAAAGCCGAAAGTTCACGCTTTAGTCATAAATCGCCTCACAGGGTAGGGATCAAATAAAAACGCAATGGATCAAAGCGAAATCGATGCCATCCGCGCGCTGCTGACGTCCAAGCCGCGCCCGGTCGGATGGCTGGAGCGGCGAAAGCGTCTCGACGAGATCGGTTCTGTTTGGCCCGTGGCTGATGATGTGCAGCTCAGCGCAGTGGACATCGGCGGTCTGCCCGCCGAATACTAGATTGTTCCGGGCAGCGATCCATCTCGCGTTTTGCTATTCTTTCATGGCGGCGGCTATTGTTCCGGTTCGATCCAGAGCCATCGCCGCTTGGTGACTGAGGCGGGCCGAGCCGCACGAATGCGGACACTCGCCGTCGCCTATCGACTTGCCCCGGAGCATCCGTTTCCAGCGGCTTACGAGGATGCGCTGACGGCGTGGCGATTTCCGCAAACGGGGAATGATCTGAACACCTGTGGCATGTCAAAGATGTGCGCGAATGAACGCGCAGGCGTTGACCAGCGCGCGGCGCCCGTCGTCCAAGTGAGCGTTCCATAACGGCCATGCATGGATCATGTCCGGCCAGATTTCCAAGGTAACCCGCACATCAGCTGCACCTGCCGCGCTCGCGAAACGAGTGGCATCATCAAGCAACGTTTCGTCGGAGCCCACCTGGATCAATATTGGAGGAAAACCGTTGACGTCGCCGTAAAGCGGCGAAACGCGCGGATCCTTTCTGTTCATGCCAGTGGGCAGATAGGCGTCGGCCAATTCATTCAGATATTCCTTGTGAATGATTGGATCGACTACGGCCTTGCTGGCAAGCGTCGAACCAGACATCGTCAGATCCGTCCAAGGCGATACGAGCCACGCGCACGCGGGAAGTTCCTCGCGCGCATCATGCAGCCGGCCAATCAACGTGATTGTGAGCCCGGCGCCCGCGCTGTCGCCGCCAACAGCGACGTGCGAAGCCGGAATAGCTTCACTTCGCAGAAATCGCCACGCCGTCAGCGCATCCTCGTAAGCCGCTGGA
>QHOF01000421.1 GCA_003219335.1 Verrucomicrobiota bacterium
AGCCCGCCCAACAATCGTCCTTTGCCGTCCCGGACGCTCAGCACCGTGCGCCTATAGCGGAGCGGCCCCGCCTGCTCGCGGTTGAATTTCACGAGCCCTTTCCAAAGCTCGCGCGAAACCGCGGTCGGATCCGACCGCTCGACAACCACCCGACCCGCCACCTTGGACATTTGCCTGCTAACCCTGCTCACTCTTGGCCCATCCATATGTAGCCGTCTTCGTCGGTCTACGAACCTAACGGTATGCCGCTGAGCCGTTACAAAGAAAAGAACGCGTGCCTTGATAATTTCGCCATCGGCTCCAGCGGCGGGTTATAAGGAATCAGTTTGTTCCAAGGCGTCGAACTTTGCTGATTAACGCCCCCAATCCCGCTGCCCCAAATATCAAGAAGCAAGCAAGAAGAAATTCCGCAATAGTCATCAGCATTGACGCCCATTGCTGGGGCTCAGGGGCAATTGGGAATCCAGTAGTAAATAAGGCTAACCAATAAATCGTCCCAGTAACCGCTTGGAATAAGAAATAAACGCCCATAACTGTGAATGCTACGGTTTGTACTTCGTCGAGCGAGCCCCAACTTGATGGTCTGTTCATAGAATCATCGAATTTGAGGAGCTTTGAAGCTATCCAGAACGGGAAGCGCCAAAGAAGAAATGCCAAGACAGCGAGTAAGATTGTGAAGAGTATCACTAGTAGGGAAAAACCAGCATTAGAGCCGCCGCTGATAATGTAATACCACGCGGAGCCAGTGAAGTTGCTTACGATTGAGAGTGACAGAGCAATCGCGAAAAGACGTAGAGCGATCGCAACGACGTGCTCAGGTTTCACTTTTCCGTATCCTTGTAACCGTATCCTTGTAACGCTCGCCGTCTCGGGCCGCCGCCCCAACGAGACCTTTCAGGTTCAGCAGCATCCGTAAGCGGGCGGCGGTCACGAGCACGGGGTTGTTAGGTTTCCTCTGCGAGTTCCTACCAGCAATACGCTACGCTCCGGTTTTGGCAATGGTCAGGTGAACCTCAACGTAGTCACCTCGGTACCCGGTAGGGTTCTCTCGCAATACTGCCTCATAGGCGTCATAGTAACGCTCACTGATTTTCTGACGATCCTCAGCCGATCGATCCGGTGAGAGGGCGGCCAGAAACGTGCTCTCCGACCATGACCGCAGCGCCGGAGCAGCCTCACGCGCGAAGCGAGTCACATCCCCATGTTCGCGAAATGCAGCGGCAAAGGGGCAGGGGATGGTGCGCGTCTCGCACTGCTCCAAGCGCAGACCCGCCCGATACACTGGGCTGGCAGGGTCGGTCAGGGGCCGGGTGAACTCCTCAACGGTCCTGTAATACTGTGGTGGGTCATGCGCACGTATTCCTCAACGCTGAGGACTCCTTCGGTGGTAAAGCGCCGCCACAGGGCATTGGCGGTGTCGAACATGTGGACGCGGCTTGTGTACTGCCCTGCCTCGTCCTTGCAGAAATTGACCAGCACCAACCGACCGCCTGGCTTCAGCTCATGCGCCCGCTGTAGGAGGATGGTTTCCCAGTCCCGCTGTCCCTGCTCGGCGAAGGCGGCTAGTTCGGCACCCGCAGCACAGAGCGCATGGATGTGGTGGGTCAGGTCGCAGGGTTTGCGGCTGAGCCAATGCATCGCGGTCGCTGAGAACCCCAGGTCCAGCGTCCCCGCCGGCAGTATTTGTCGATAGAATGAGGTCGCCGAGGCCAACACGTGCACATCCTTGATCTCGTCGAGATAGCTCGGCAGCGGGGTCAGGCCGTGGATCAGGTGGAACAGGCTGTTGTAATCGTTACGCGGCTGGTCGGTGTAGACGATGCAGATCGATCGGTGGGGCCAGCGATCGCGCACGGCAGTTATTGCCTGCCGCACCATGTCGAGCGATGTCCCACCGTCGGCACAGCCCATATCAGTCAAGGTGAAGGGAGTCGTAGCGGCTGCGTCTGGCAGGTGGCGAATGGCGTCAAGGACCAACGGCGTTGCTCCGTCGATCACGTCCTTGGCACCCTTGGTGACGGCCGAATAGTAACCGCCGCCTCGCATGGCGACGTTTACAGCCTGCAAGGTGCTTTCTGCCATAATGCTTGTTCTCCTTCAGCTAAAGCTGTTGGTTTTAGAAACCTAACGACAAGGCTGAGCAGGCATGGCCCGCGAGCCAGGCGAGCGGGTCCGAAGATCTGTCTCAAGCCGTTGGTTAGGGTTTTGGCTCTCTTTGGTCAATTAAGCCTCGGCAAGTCTGCGAGTGATCCTTTTCGGAACCACGACTGATGTCTTCGCCACAATGCTGACAAGGCATGCAGCATGGAACGGGGTGAACAACTCTATCTGGGACTTCGTGACACGGACAACGGCACAAACCGGCGACGTTACCTGGCGACGACTCCGCCTTACCTTTTGCCCGCAATCTTCGCGATGCCTTTTTTAATACGCGCTTCAGTTCAGACAATAGTTAGCTCCCGTGAACCCTAACGCCATGCGGCTAAGCCGTGGCGAACAAAGCGAGCCTCAAAAGCGAGCTTTTTCGACATCTATCTTAAGCCGTAGGTTAGGTGCCCTTCTTTTGATTCTCAACAACTTTCTCCACAATAGTTCGAAACCTGGTGTTACCGTCGCATGCAACACGATACTCAACACGAAATAAGGTCGCCAAGTCTTCTACAGATACAGAAAAAAAATAGTGCGACCATTCAGCAATTTGCTTGAGAGTGTGTTCTGGCCGGAGCTGTTTGATCTCAAGACCCATAAGCTCAGCCAGTCCCGCAGCGATTTCTTGGGCGGCATCTCGTTGGTCTGGAGGAAAATCACGGCGGATAAACGCAACAACAAGCTCCCAGTCAACGGGTTTGGCATGCGCACGCCGCCACATCAACGCTGCAGTAAGGGCGAGAATGAGGAAGCCAACAAAGACGTAAAACTGCGGTGTCATAGTGACCAGTCGCTGCTATTGGATCTTCTCTATCTCCTCCAGCATCTCTGACGGTTTCATAATACGGATCTTGGGGTAGGCCGCCTCGATTGCTGTATGCCGGTTGAGGAAATCTGGATCGGTGGTGACAAAACGGACGCAGCCATTGCACAAGGCGTACATCAGGTGACGAGCATCTCCACTTTTCAGACCTGCGGCTCTCAGTTCGGCGAACATCGCCTCATCCACGATATCGCTGATGAGCGGCGACGAGATGAAGCCACGATACCCAAGATCAACGCTGTTGAAGCCCAATAGTTTGTGGTCTTCCGATACAACCGGCGTTTTGTCGCGTGACGAGCGAAGTTCTTCACGCGTCTTCTCGCACCGGGTGCGATCTTGTTCCCGCCACGACTCTCGTGATGTGACGATCTCCAGCTTCCCGAAGTTAAGGTGCTCCTGGAGCAGCTTGAGAGCTCGCTGCTCGTCGGATGAAGCCAAGTCGTCTCGAACCAGCGCCGATACAATCACGTTGTCGAGGTACACTTTCA
>QHOF01000422.1 GCA_003219335.1 Verrucomicrobiota bacterium
ATGCGGGGCACATTCTCCTGTCCCGGCACGTGGCTGACGATCTTTCCGAATACCGTCACTGGCAGCCGTACTTGCATGATCTGGGCGAGTGCGAGGTGAAGCACGGGCTGCGCGTGCACGTATTTTACCTCTACAAGGATGGTCTGGGTAATCCAGAGGTACCCGAGAAGCTTAAGCAAAGGAAGGGATCAAAACACGCGCCGGCACTTCGTCAAATCAGTGCGCCGCGTTGGCCCAAGAGGGTGCTTATTGCTGCTTTGATCGTGGCAGGGAGTAGCGTGGTTATCGGTCCTCTGGTCTTTTTCCATCGAGCGCCAACGCCGATGGCCAGAGCACCCGCTCATGAGGCAGCAGCTATGACAGCGCTGGCTGCAATCCCTGAAAAGAGTATCGCTGTTCTTCCATTCTTGAACTTAAGCAACGAGAAGGAGAATGCTTACTTCGCAGACGGTGTGCAGGATGAAATCCTCACGAACCTCGCCAAGGTCGCCGACCTGAAAGTAATCAGTCGCACCAGCGTTATGCAGTACAGGGATGCAGCCACTCGCAACCTTCGCGAGATCGCCCAGCAACTTGGCGCCGCCCATGTCCTCGAAGGAAGTGTGCAACGAGCGGCAAACCGCGTGCGAGTGACCGCACAATTGATTGATGCCAGGACAGACACGCATCTTTGGGCGGAGCACTACGATCGCGATCTGGCAGACGTGTTTGCTATTCAGAGCGAGATTGCCAAGACGATCGCCGACCAACTCCAGGCCAAAATCTCTCCGGGTGAAAAGGTGGCGATTGAGAAGGTGCCTACGACTGATGTTGCGGCGTTCGAGCTTTACGAGCGCGCCAAAGCGCTTTGGGCCGAGGCTACCGATCCGCTTCGCGTCAAAGAGAAGCTGCCGGAAGCCGCGCAACTGCTCGACGAAGCTGTCGGTCGCGACCCGGATTTTTTACTTGCCTGGTGCCTGCTCTCTGGGGTGCAGGGCACTCTCTATCAGACTGGATTCGACCATACCCCGGGTCGGCTTGATCTGGCTAACGCGGCCGTGCAAACCGCATTGCACCTCCAGCCGGATGCTGGCGAAGCCCACCTGGCGCTGGCCATCTATTATTACTACGGCTTCCGTGACTACCGACGCGCCCGCAGCGAGCTGGCAATCGCCGGGCGAACATTGCCCAACAATGCCGAAGTATTCCTATATACGGGCTTCATCAATCGCAGGGAAGGCCATTGGGAAGAGGCGACCCGCAATTTGGAACGCGCCCTTGAGTTGGATCCGCGCAACCTTTTTATCCTGCAGCAGCTGGCCAAGTACACATACCAGCCCCAGCGCCGCTACCGACACGCGATCCGAATATACGACCGTACGCTAACGATAGCGCCGGGTGATCCGTTGACGCGTGTTTATCGGGCGGAGATCGCATTGGACTGGAAAGCAGATATCAAGCCTTACCAGACCACGCTGGCCACCCTAATCGCTGAAAATCCCAGCACCGCCTCCGACATTGATCATCCGGACTATGCTCTCTGCGAACGGACTGCTGCCGCCGCGGCGCGTGTGTTGAGAAACTACCCGCACGATGGCCTGTTAACCGACTACGGCGTCAATTGTCCCCACGCGTATTGGGAAGGCGTCGTCGCTCGCTCGCAAGGGGATTTAGCTAAAGCGAATGCTGCCTTCAGCGCTGCACGCAGCGAGTTGGAAAAGACCCTGGAAATGCAGCCCGACTTTGCTCCCGCTCTCAGCCTCCTTGGCGTAATCGATGCCGGCCTTGGGCGGAAGGAAGAGGCGCTCCGGGAGGGCCAGCGCGCGTGCGAATTGCTGCCCATTTCCAAAGATGCTATTAGTGGCGTCGCGCTCGCCGTTAATCTTGCGCAGATCTACGCGTGGACTGGTGAGAAAGATCGCGTTATCGAACAGATCTCCGCCGTAGAACGCGTCCCGAACCAGCTCAGCTACGGTTTTCTTAAGCTTCATCCTTACTGGGACCCGCTGCGCGGCGATCCGCGATTCGAAAAAATCGTTGCCTCGCTCGCACCCGGCTCCTAGCAGCGAGTTAACTATCGGTGCGACTGCAGGAGCGAAGGAGCGCAGCCATCTTGGCTGTGGGGCCGGCGGGCATCTTGTCCGCCACAGGGCGGATTCGCCGTGGCGAACCTGCCGACAAGCCTCTTAATTCACCAGGCGAGACACCCGGTTTGCCTCACAGGCAAAGATGCGTGTGCTACGCTGCGCGCAAACTCACGCCGTCGTAGCCGGAAGACCGACTCCTGCTACATAAAGAATTGACTCGCGGACGCCATCTATGCCGAGGTCCTTTTCGATGAGTGTGTCCTTCAACGCAGCGGTACAAAAGGGCGCGAGACCAAGCCACGTTGCTACGAGACAGAACGTCTGGCACAAATGACCAGCATCGAGTAACACCACGCGGTACGCACGCGCGTGACGATACTTCCACATGGCACGCGGAAACACGGCGGTCATTAGAAACAAAGCGGCGGCGTTTCTTACGTAATCTTGGCGTGCGCAATAGAGCCGTGCTTTCTCGCGTG
>QHOF01000423.1:0-562 GCA_003219335.1 Verrucomicrobiota bacterium
AAGCTCTATGTGGGATTACTTCGTTCGCCGCGCCAAAAAATTTCGCAAGTCCAGTTAGTACTGAAGTGTCCTTTTCAATTTAGGAACGCCCGCAATATCAACCTACAAACAGATCATCACTCGAAATCCGCCAGGCCGAGCCTTACGCAAGCGCCCGTCTTAAACCGGAGAGCCGAACATCCTACCCGGCATGGCGGCTTTTAGGTTTTCGCAGATGGACTACGCTTCCCGTCTTCGGACTAACTTCCCGCTGAACTTTATGAGGCTCCAATCTACCCTTTGCCGGTTTTCTCTCCTTCGAGTATTCGAGAATAATTGGGACGATGTTCGTCGTTAGATGTTCCCATTCCTCCACAGTAGCGGGAACTGGAGGCTTAACAGTCTCTTTGACCCTATCGTACATTTCATAATCCGGATGCGAGGGGGTGATACCCTTGCTCTTTAGGTAGAGCGAAAAGCTCTCATGAACTGCAATCTGGCGATCTTCAAATCCTTCATATCCTGCCCCGCTAAGTAAATAGTCGGTTGAGACATCCAGCGCCTGCGCGAGCTTTCGTAGATT
>QHOF01000423.1:579-4178 GCA_003219335.1 Verrucomicrobiota bacterium
CCCCTCTGCATAAACTTCGCTCCAAGCCATTGATAAACGGCAGAGGTTTTGAGCTGACCTTTAGCAGCAAGCTTTGCCACGTCGATGTTCTTAGCCACCATAAGCCTCTTGACGCGGTCCGCGAACTGCTCGTTTGAAGTTTCGGAGGTCACAGGTACAACAACATAGCAGCCGTTTATAGGAAGTACAAGTTTTGGCTTGACTTCAAGTAACCAGGATGCAATAAATTATAAAAAAATTACATGTTCTTCGATATAGCCTACAGAGTATAGAGGCTGAACGCCGGCCGTCACCTCGGAGGACGGCGTTTTGGAGAATGCAAATCTAATCGAGAGCAGTTGTATTGCGTCCCCGAATTTGCGATAGGGGCAACGTGACTTAAGCATAGGACTGCACAATGCTCCTCAACGACGAACAGCTGGTTGGGCTAGACCCAACTATCATCAAGGGGCTTGATCGTTCTGGAGATCTTTACGGCGCACGGTCCCGGATACAGCCCGCTTCAGTCGACTTAACAATTGGCGATATCTTTTTGCCTGAAATTCCTCCAGGCGAACCGGGCAGTATCCAGTGCCCCTTAACTTTCCACAGTTTGCCCGCGGGGCATACTGCCATTGTGCAGACGAAAGAAGAGCTTGACCTACCAAGAGATCTCGCCGGGATTGGTTTTCCGCCATCGAGCGAGGTTTCGGTCCGCGGCTTACTAATGACGAATCCTGGACATGTTGATCCAGGGTATAAAGGCCGAATGAAATTTACAGTCATAAATATGGGACGGGAATCATTCCATCTAAAAACTGGCGACATCATCTTTTCCGGCTAGATCCGGCACCGATGAAATCCTATTCGGAACGTAATCCTATAACTAAAGGTGGCGTTAATGAGGAACAACTGTCGAGGCTTGCTAAGGATTTCTTAGACTTTGAACGTCGAGCGGAGGATGCTGCCAAAAGGGCCGAGCGAGAAGCCCGATGGTGGACTGCTGGTGTTCCTATTGTAGGAGCGTTGATCGGCGTTATCGGTACTATTGTGGCCGCTTATGTTTTTACGGTTTCAAGCGTGCACGATGTTGAAAAAAGAATGATCGAGAACAAATCGTCGTTAGACATCGATATCAGCAAGATTAACAGTAAGCTCGATGATCAGAACTTAGCGAAGCGAATAGACGAATTGGAGAGATAGGTAAAAAAGGCGGAACCAAGGAGCCCAAAGCCATGAAGAACAATATTGACGTTCTTGATAAGCTGCGGAGCGAAGGCCCAAAATTGTTCTTGGTCGGACGGCCGAATTTTGATTACAATTCGTTTCTAGGGTTTTTAGAAACGGAGGGGGAAAGCTGGCTCAAGTCCGAAGAAGCCTCGACTCCCGAGAATATTGTCGAGGTAGCAGGTAGGCTTTGTTACATGTCTTTTGGATCCCGACAGTTTCGAAAGTGCAACAAAGACTACATCGATAATCTCATCAAACAAGGTCACGAAAGCGTGCTTGAACATGTTAGCTGGAGTTTTATCCTGACAGGTGTTTCAAGGGCATTTACTCACCAGCTGGTTAGACACAGAGTCGGGTTTTCTTTTAGCCAACTGTCCCAGCAATACCATGACGAGAACGATGCAACCTTTGTGATGCCCAATATCATCGCTCGCTTCGAAAATTTAGTAAAATCATGGAGACGCAGTGTTAGACAATCTAAGCGAGCTTATCAAGAGCTTCTGGGTTTTCTCCAATCGGATGCTTTCCATAGATTAACGCCGCTAGAAAAAAGGGAGTTTCATCGAGCAGTTCGAACAGCTGCACGCAGTGTGCTGCCTAACGCCACCGAGACCAAAATTTTCTTTACGGCTAACGCGCGCGCAATTCGACACTTTCTTGCTATACGAGGCGGGATACCCGGAGACGAGGAAATGCGCATTGTAAGCGCTTTAATGCTGGAGACGTTGAACCAAGAGGCAGCGGCGCTGTTTTCTGACTTCGCCATTGAACAAATGGACGACGGCTCGCCCATCGTTCGACAGATTCCAATCGATGAGAACACAAAAGAGGCACCAGCTCTAAAGGAGGTGGCAAGATAACGGCTAAAGTAATTGTCTGCTCTGGTATTGGAAGAGTCGGCACAGTTTTTTAATGGCTGCCGCACACCTGGTTTAAGCAGCTTGGTCATGCTCTGGCATTCTTCCCCGCCCGAATTGGCGCCACAACGTAATACCTGGGCCATCCCGTTCGACCTGCGGTTTCAACAGCCTGTTCGTTTTTAACATTTTGGAGTCATATAATCTGGTCGCGTTTCTGTAGGTTATGGCGGGCGCAAAGCAGCTGTACGTTCTCTTCTGTTATCGATGTCCCTCCTTTCGACCACGGTAGGTCGTGATCGAAGTGAAGCTCATCTGTTGCAGCACATAGCACACATTTTCCAGCGTCTCTTTTCCACACCGTCAGCTTTACGGATGTCGGTATGAGTCGGCGGCGCTGAATTTCCCGTTGTGGCGGACTGTCGAAGCTCTCGTCTCCCACAACGGCAATAAGTCGATATTTAAACACCTCACGGTACTCGTCACGTTCGCGCCAAGAATCTACGAGATGAAAAACCCCATTGTAAGACCATATGCCAGGCTGAATTTTCTCGTATACTCGCACACGCTCGGGCGGACGTTTTCCAGCTTTATACAGTTGAGCAGCCTCATGAAATTTACCGTTCTGTGTCAGTCGACCTGAAGGAAACCATTCTGGTTGATTCACAGTCTTTGGATTCGAGTGTTTTGACCCCCTCGGCTGATCGTGTCCCTCGTACACGAGAATCGTTCCGTTATCCTCTAGTCGGTCCCGGTATGGGGCGTTACGCCGAACCGACATCAATATAACTGAGTGGTTGCCTGCGATCCCGAAGTTCATGCCTTGCTGCAAGCTCACGCCCTCCCGTCGGCACATCTCAATGTACGAGATGACGTTGTCGCCCACTTATTTACTCGTAAAGAAAAATGTTGATGTTATCGCAACAGCTGATGGGAGCCACGCGGTTCGGAATAAGCCTGCGGGGAGTGCGACGATAACGAACGGGATCGATGCCAAAGTTCACGCCCGAAATATTTGAAAACGCGCCTAGACGACCTACAAGCCTGTTCATTTGCCGCCCACCTTCTTGAAAAATCCCTCTTTTTCCAGCTCGGCGACGAAGCGCATATCCATGAAATCGTCGGGCTTCGCCGCCTTGGCCGCGGGATTGGTTTCAGCCAAGTCCGCGATAACCGCTTCCATTCCTTTGCGGCTCACGTACGGGGGAAACTCTAAATATTCACGGAATTGATTGTAAGTATCCTCCTGGATGTCAGGTTCCTTCACTTTGAGCTGATTCTGGATCATCTTCAGAGCCGCCGCTTTATTGGTCTTAAAGATTTGCACGCCTTCGGCATATGAACGGATGACCCGGCGGACGATATCCTCGTTGGCGCGTACGTATGAACGGCTCGCGCCGACTGCCACTGAGACATACTCAGGCCCTTCCTTGGCCAGGTTCATCAACTCGTTGAAGCCGGCTTTGCGCGCCCGGCTGTTCGTCGGCGGAGAAACGACGCCGGCATCGATCTGACCAGCCGTCAAAGCAGTGA
>QHOF01000424.1 GCA_003219335.1 Verrucomicrobiota bacterium
AACGGCACCAAACCATTGCCTCAGCCTGGCAGCTGGTTGCCGCTGAGTTGAAGGCTGGCTTTTTCGCCGCATTGTCATTCCGAGCGAAGTCGAGCAACCTCTCGATGTAAATATGACGCAGCTTTCTCCAACTTCTGTCAAAGACGCGTTGCAAAGCACCGCACCGATCGAGGCGATTCGCGTGCAGGGCTGGGTGCGCACACGGCGCGATTCGAAGGATTTCTCGTTCATCGAACTGAACGACGGATCGTCTCTGCGCAATCTCCAGATCATCGCGAAGAAGGAAACGCTGCCGAATTACGCCGACATTCAACGACTCAGCACCGGCGCATCCATTAGTGTGAATGGCGCTCTGGTCCCCTCGCAGGGCAAGGGGCAAAAATGGGAACTGGTCGCGGACAACATCGACATTGTGGGAACGGCCGACGATTCCTATCCGCTCCAGAAAAAAGGACACACGCCGGAATTTTTGCGCGAGATCGCGCATCTGCGGCCGCGCTCGAATCTTTTCGGCTGCGTGTTTCGGGTGCGCAGCCGGCTCGGATTTGCTGTTCATCAATTTTTCCAGGAGCGCGGCTTCGTATATATCCACACGCCGATCATCACCGGGAGCGATTGCGAAGGCGCGGGCGAATTGTTTCGGGTCTCGACCATCGACCTCAATAATCCGCCTCGAAAAGACGGCGAGATCGATTACGCTCAGGATTTTTTCGCGCGCCAAACCTATCTCACCGTGAGTGGCCAACTCGAGGCTGAAGCTTTCGCTCTGGCGCTATCAAAAGTTTACACCTTCGGTCCGACGTTCCGCGCCGAAAATTCCAACACGTCCCGGCACGCGAGCGAATTTTGGATGATCGAACCGGAGATGGCGTTTTGCGATCTGAACGGCAACATGGATCTCGCCGAAGAGTTTGTGAAATATTTGATCGCAGACGCGAGAAAGCATTGCCCCGAAGAAATGGAACTTTTCGCGAAGGTCGTGGACAAGGAGTTGCTTGCGCGACTCGATTTCGTTCTCGACCGGCCGTTTCAGCGCATTACCTACAGCGATGCGGTCGATCTTCTGAAAAAGAGCGGCGAAAAATTCGAGTTCCCGATCGACTACGGCTTAAACTTGCAATCAGAGCATGAGCGCTGGTTGACCGAGAAACATTTCAGATGCCCGGTCACGGTTTTCAATTTTCCGAAGGAGATCAAACCCTTCTACATGCGTGTGAACGACGACGGAAAAGCCGTTGCGGCGATGGATTTGCTGGTGCCCGGCATCGGCGAAATCGTCGGCGGCAGCCAGCGCGAAGAACGGCTCGAAGTGCTGGAAGAAAACATGCGTCGGCACAATATGGATCCCGCCGATTACAAATGGTATCTCGATCTTCGCCGTTACGGCACCGTCCCACACTCCGGTTTCGGCCTCGGCTTCGAGCGAATATTGATGTTCATCACCGGCGCGCCGAACATTCGCGACGTGATTCCATTCGCTCGCACCCCCGGCAGCGCGGAGTTCTGAGGACAATGTAACTCAGGCAGCTTGCCTGATCCGTAGAGCGGACATCCTTGTCTGTTCGTGTGCCGGCTGGAAGCCCGCACGACTTGTCAGGCAGGATGCCTGAGTTACGCCCGCGAGCTATTACCGCTGCGCTTCTCGTATCCTCGTAAACTCGAGCTTGGCACCGCCAGGCTCTTGCAGCGTCATGTGGTCGCCCGAGATTTCCAAGTGATAAACCGCCATCGCAAATGGGGTTTCGATTTTGATGCGCTCCTGGTCGCCGAACTTATATCTGCCGCGCACATCTCCCACCAACACCGAGCCGTTGTTCGAGAATTCCCAAACCATGGCATCCGACGCTCCCGACATGCGCCATTTGCCAATGATGCTGCGATTCCCGCAGCCTCCCATCACACACAGCACTACTGCCAATGCGATCGTCGATAACGAACGGGTGCGTCCACCAAAAATAAATGGCATGACCACCGATTTATAATCGCCTGCGATTCCCATGTCGAGCCGACTCGGCCTCGACTAGTGCACGTCATTTGTGGAGTGCCGATACCTGCGCTGGGGCGAGCACGTATGTGTAGAACAGGTGCTTGCCCCGGTGGCTCGTTACTTCACCGTCCGTTCCGCCGGGATGAAGCTGATACGTTAACTGCTGATATTGCTCGCTTCCTCGAAAAAAGAGAAACGCCAGGCCTTTGTTTCCAAGGCGTATAGCCGGCAGCTCCGCAGACGGATTCGGCAGCGCGCTCCACTGCTGGCCGGCCACCAAGTATCGCGTAGCCGCTGGATCGTAAGGCCACGGGCTTTGGCCTACGGTGAATACGTCATACTCAGGGCCAAGCGATGCTTGATACCGACTCTGAGCAGTTTGAACCTCGTAATTTTCTTGGGAGAACCTGTATTGGTTGCTCTTGAGGCTTTCTGGATCGGCGTAATACCGATGAAAGTAGAAGTCTAAATTCAGCCAGCCAAGCACGAATAACCCGGTTGCGAGTGTCACGGGCATAACCCAGCGCAGTCGCGCCAGTAACTCGTCGGATGCCATCCATGCGCCTACTGGTATAGCCAGCGCCACGTAGAACGCCGGGAAGGCTGGAGTCCAATGATTAATTAAAGGCGGAACGCTGTTGGGATATCCGACAAGCGTGCCGCCGATGAGGAACACACT
>QHOF01000429.1:0-2821 GCA_003219335.1 Verrucomicrobiota bacterium
AGATCTGTGCAGCCAGCATGGCCGAACCGCATTAGAGCGCGTGGGCTTCGTTATTTATTAGTTTTGGCGACGGTTATGCTACTGGCCATCTCAGCTGTCAACGTTTTAAACGAAGAGTACGGCTAAAGTCCTATACAAAGCGTGATTGGCCGTCGTTTGAGAATACATCCGGCGAGACGCAAGCACCGCTACAGGGCGCGATGGTGCGGTTTCTCTAATCTGATTAGTTCGTGTTTATTAGTGTTGATTCGTGGTTACTCGAATTAGTTGAATCACGCCGTGGAAGCGATCCGGCTTTTCAAATCACTTGACCGCAATCAACGCAACACGTTCGTCGCCTGTTTCCTGGGCTGGGCGCTGGACGCGTTCGATTTTTTCCTGCTCACATTCGTGATCGTGCCGATGGCGCAGGACTTCGGCAGCAGCATCGCCGAGCTCAGCTACGCCATTACGATTACGCTGGCCATGCGTCCCGTGGGCGCGTTCATCTTCGGACTGCTCGGCGACCGCTTCGGCCGGCGCATGCCGCTCATGATCGACATCATTTTTTATTCGCTCGTGGAATTGTTGACCGCGTTTTCCCCGAGTTATACCTGGTTACTGATTTTTCGCGCACTGTATGGAGTCGGCATGGGCGGCGAATGGGGATTGGGCGCATCGCTGGCGATGGAAACGTTGCCGACGGAAGCGCGCGGATTGTTCTCGGGAATTTTGCAGCAGGGTTACGCGTTCGGTTATCTGCTGGCGGCGGTTGTGTATTGGATTGTGTTTCCGTTTTTCGGCTGGCGCGGTCTCTTCGTCGCAGGCGCGCTCCCGGCGTTGCTTGTGCTCTACATCCGGTCGCGCGTGGCGGAATCGCCGGTCTGGCTGCGCCAGCAGCACGCGATGGCGAATTTTTGGAGGCAGGTGCTGATTGTGCTCAAACGCCACTGGGGGCTTTTTCTTTACGTCATTTTGCTAATGACGGCGTTCAACGCCATGTCGCACGGGACCCAGGACATGTATCAAACTTTCCTCGGCGAACAACGACACTACGGTGTGACACAAAAGGCGGCGACCGGGATCATCTACGCTTTTGGCGCAATTTGCGGTGGGACGGTGGTCGGCCATCTCTCGCAAAAATGGGGACGCCGTCGCTTGATTATTTTGACTGCGGGGCTGGGAATCGTGCTAATTCCTTTGTGGGTTTTTTCGCCGGGCTACGCCCTTTTGGTGATCGGCGGGTTTGCGATGCAATTCATGGTGCAAGGCGCATGGGGGATCGTGCCGGTGCATCTCAATGAGCTTTCACCAGACGCCGTGCGCGGAACTTTCCCGGGGTTCGCCTATCAATTGGGAAATTTGTTCGCGGCCAACACAGCCGTGGTGGAAGCGCGATTGGCGGATCATTTCCGTGGCGCAAGCGGACATCTGGATTATGCAAAGGCGCTGGCGCTCTTTTCACTGGTGATTTTTTTGGCGCTGATTGTGCTCGCTGCAGTCGGGCCAGAAAAACGCGGGAAGGAACTTTAGTTGGCCCGCGAATTTGCGCTAATCAAACGAATAGATTGCTGCTGATTCCTGTTTATTCGCGGGGTTTTCCGGGCTTACCGGTGCGAGTGCCCGGAGCAATGCCGGCGCCACCGCTGGGAGATTCCGTCTGCGGCTGGGATTTTGCGGCCACTTGAGGGGAAGCGCCGTACACCCCAGGCCCGTAGCGCTGCTCGACAATTGCTTCTGCGATTCTGTCCGCCAGCAGTTCGCGATATTCCCAGTCGCGCGCGTGACCCCCCTCGGCGCGGTTACTAAGAAATCCGCATTCCACGAGCACCGCTGGACAGGTCGCAAGACGCAGCACGCGGAAATTGGCGGTGTGCACTCCGCGATTTGCGGAATGCGGAATCGTCATCAACTTTTGCTGAATCCGGTTGGCCAGGTCGGACGATGCGCCCGAATGATAATATGTCTCGAATCCGCGGATCCCGCGTCGGCGGGAATCGTTAAAATGGATGCTGACAAAGATGGCCTTTTTCTGTGCGTTCTCGATCGCGACGCGATCATTGAGTGGGATAAAGACGTCTGAAGAACGGGTCATGACCGTTTTAATCTGCGATTCGCGCAGCTTGCGTTCGAGACGCTGAGCGACCTCCAGTGCAACGGTTTTTTCCGGCGGGCCATACCGGCGGTATGCGCCGGTGTCTTTGCCGCCGTGTCCGGCGTCCACCACAACGGTGCTAAACGTTTTGCTTGTGTTTTTGACCGCAGGAGCCCGAAGCGTGCTACAGGCGCCGAGCGAAGCGACGCAGCCAATTGTAATGAGGCGAATTATCAGGCGCGGCATTGTGATCTAATAGCAAAAAACACGCAATCTACAAAAAAGTTTCTTCGTCAGGGCTGGTGCGATGCAACGTAATTGGCCGGTGCGTTGTCTATTTCTCCCGATTGCAAAATGCACTTGTGTTTTGCGTGCCCGCGCTTAATGCCTTTACTCCTTTTTATGATGATCCGATTCGCAATTGTTCCACTCCTGCTGGCCTTGAATTTTTCAATGTGCAAAAAGCAGGAGAGTCTGTCCCAGAACCCGCAGCCGGCGGGGGCTTCATCACCGGCGCAGTCTGCCGCAACAGCCGGAGCCAGCCCGGGCGCTGCACCGGCCACGGCGGCTTCTCCCAAGATCACGAGGCCGGTGGTCGATCAAACCGCGCAAACGATCATTCTCGGTTATCACCGTTTGGTGGATAAGGTGCGGCATCCCGACACTGAAATGACCCCGCAGGATTTCGAGAAACAGATGGAGGAGTTAAAAACTCATGGCATCACGGTGATCGGCATGCAGGATTTG
>QHOF01000429.1:2932-4597 GCA_003219335.1 Verrucomicrobiota bacterium
GAAGGCGTGCAGGGCGGGCACTTTGGGGGCGGGCAGGCGATCACGTGGGAGCAACTTGCCGACATGCGCGACAACGGCGTGGACATTCAAGCGCATTCCAAAACGCACCAGGACTTGCGCAAGCCTTACAACAAAGTCACCAAGAAACATTTAAGCCCGCCGGAATACGAGCAATGGCTCCAGGACGAGATTGCCGGCTCGAAGGAATTGCTCGAGCAGCGGCTTGGGATCAAAGTCAATTGCTTCGCTGTGCCGTACGGATTTTACAACGAGCACATCAAGCAAATCGCGCGCAATGCTGGCTACGAAGCGCTATTCACCGTGTACGGCCAGCCGATCACTTACACCTCGGCACTCGATTCGTTAGGCCGTTACATGATCGAGGCAAATAAGCCGAAGGTGTTTGCCGATGCGGTAAAAATGATTGGCGCACCCCCCAGCGGTGGCGTGGCGGTGGCTGAAGTTGGCGCCAAAGATCTGGCGACCCAGCCGGCTGACGGCGAAACGGTGCGCACCGCGCTGCCTCTGATCAAAGCGAACCTCGGCGGTGTCGGCCAGATCGACCCCGGCAGTGTGCAAATGCGCGTGAGCGGGCTGGGCGCTGTGCCGGCCCGCTACGATCCAAAGACCGGCAACGTATCGTATCAAGTCATGCAAAGGCTGCGGGACAAATCGTGCACCGTAATTGTCAGCGCAAAATCGGCGGGAAAAAAAGTCGAAGCGCACTGGACCTTTGGAATTCAAGAAGGCGCAGCCGGAGCGACAAGTTCACCGACGCCAGCGCCAAAGAAATAAATGCGTCATCAAGGAGCAGCGGTTTCGAAACCGCTGTGGGCGGTCTGGGGATCGTCCGTCCTTGAGTGACGCACCTCCCGCAAGCTTATGTTTCCACAACTTAGCGACAAGCTTCAGGAAATCTTCAAGGAACTCCGTGGGCACGGCGTTATTAACGAATCGAACGTTGATACCGCGCTGCGACAGGTGCGCCTGGCGCTGCTTGAAGCGGATGTCGATTTTCAGGTCGCCCGAAAATTCATCGCCCGTGTGAAAGAGAAAGCGCTAGGGGAAACAGTTCTGCGCAGCATTACCCCGGGCCAGCAGATCATAAAAATTTTTCACGACGAATTGACTGCCCTGCTCGGCGGCGATGCGGAGCCGCTTCGTCTGGAAGACCAAACGCGGATTCTGATTGTGGGCCTCAACGGCTCTGGCAAAACAACTTCGGCTGCGAAGCTTGCACTTCTCTTGAAGAAACAGGGTCATATACCGTCTCTGGTCGCGTGCGATTTGCAGCGCCCCGCGGCGATCGAACAACTCACAACGCTCGGGAAGCAGATCGAGGTTCCTGTTTTCACCGGCGAGCCGGGCGAGAAAAATGCGCAACGCGTCGCCGCTGTCGCGCTGACCCGCGCACTCGGACTCGCCCGAGCTCGCCCCTCCATTTCCATCTTCGACACCGCAGGTCGGCAGGAAATCGATGAAGCGCTGATGCGCGAGCTCAAGGACTTGAAAGAATTCTTGCAGCCACAGGAAACTTTGCTCGTCGTGGATGCGGCGACCGGCCAGCAAGCAGTCAGCGTGGCAACGCATTTCAACAATGCGTTATCGCTCACAGGAATCGTTTTGACCAAGCTCGATGGCGACGCGCGTGGCGGCGCAGCTTTG
>QHOF01000430.1 GCA_003219335.1 Verrucomicrobiota bacterium
AAAGTGGAAGATCATACCTCCAGATCGACCTTTGAACATAGGCGAGTTGTATCAGCTCTTCGACTGACAGCCAGATCACCACGGACCCTTCTCCAACGATATTTTCAACCTTCACGTTGGGAAAGTGACGAGTCATCGCTGAGACTTTTCGATCCCATTTATTCTGATCGTTCTGAACGATCTTATCGCTACTGAATTTCCACTCCATCCGCTGGCCTTTCTTTTAAAAGAACCTGGGTGGAGGCTCGCAAGGGAGAGCAAAGTCGAAACGAGCGGAAAGTTGCCGTTGAGGACGGCGGTTACAGATTGTAGGAGAAAACAATTCAATCACAGTCGTAACGCTATGCGACTAAGTCGTGCGGAATAGTAAGTCCCATCCGACTTTCTTGACAAAGATTGTTTCGAAACCCGGGGCCGCCCCCTAATCCCTAACTGATTCTCACGAAGATCCCCTTGTGTGGCGTCATTCATTGGAATTGAACGATTCTTCTAGGGAGCCACTGTACGATTTTAGATTGTTCTTCTGGACTAAAACGGTTCCCTCGTAAATCAAGCAAGATTAGGTTGCGCAGCTGTCTTACCTCCTGTGGCAGGCTGGTCAAAGAGTTATTACGGAGATTCAGATTGCGAAGGTTCCTAAGCTTGCCGATCTCCGGGGAAAGGTCGAAAAGCTGGTTGTCAAACAAGTAAAGATCTTCCAAATTCGTAAGGCTCGCAATTTTCGGAGACAGATGGGTAAGTCTATTGTTGTGTAGCCGAAGCTCTCTCAAGTTTACAAACTTCACTAGCGTCTCAGGCATCTCGACCAACCCCTGATGAGTTAAATCAATGACGCAAACGCGCGCAGGATCCTTTAAGGCTTCCCCAGCACTTGAATAAACTCGATCGCCAACGAGAACTTTTTTTATACAGGGATTTGTTGAATAGATAACGTGAGCATTCGGAAGCCATTGCTTTAGTGCGGCTACGGCCGCCGGTGCCAACCTATTGCCACTCACATCAATTTCCTCGAGCCTGGCGAGTTTCTGGATGCTCCGAGGAAACGCGGTGAGTTGATTATTAGTGAGGTAAAGACCTCGTAGGTTGTTTAGCTTGTAAAATGTCCGTAGGAATCTCACGGATTCGATTATTGGCTAAATGAAGCATTTGCAATTGTTCCAGTCGAATAATTACCTTCGGGAAATCGCTCAATTTGTTATTATCGAGATATAGGTGGGTGAGTCTTGTTAGGTTAGCCATCTCCCGCGGAAGCTCCGTCAGCTGGATATTGTGGGATAGTTCAAGCGTTTCAAGATCGTGAAATTGACCAATTCGAGGCGGCACCGAAGAGATACCTCGTAACGACAAATGACAGACTCCTTCGGCCCTATCGGGTAAGACACTGCTTGTAGGTGTGACTACATCGCAGCCAAACGACGAGGCGATGCACTCTACACCGCGATTGATCACAAAGATCAGCAGAATAGCCGAAACAATCCTCTTTAGAATTGTAATCATCAGTCTCCCTGGCCGTAAAAGCTAGGTAGCGAATATACGGCCCTATGTATTGGGTCTTTGACTTCCGGTCATAGTGGATTCTCCGATGGCTTTGAGAACATGCCAACCTTTTTTAAACAACAGCTGGTCCGTTAGATACTGGTCAGGTTATTACCAATATACCTGCATAGCACAACCGGGTGGCTTGGGATTGAACTGTACGACGCTTCAGATTGGTCTCACGAAAGATCGGCTCGTAGGAGAAAACAATTCAATGACAGGACTATCGTTATGCCCCTGAGCCGCCTCCGCCGGTGGTTTTAGACGGCGGGTATTAGCAGTTCACGTACGCGGTTGGGCTTTGCTGTCCCTGCCTGAACTGGTGTGCGACTGATCGCTCGACATAACGCACGTACACATCCGCAACCCTACCACGCCTCGCTGTAGCCCCTTGAGAACATGCAGCGCTCGAAAAAAAAGGATTCGCCGCCCACCGCTTTCATGTCGCGCTCGCACTCGTAACGGTCACGCTGGAGCTCCTGCTCGGTGGTATTGGGCCTCGTCCATGGACGGGCACAGCCGAGCAGGAGTAAACTAACCAAGGCCAGTGCTAACTTCACTGCGACTCACTCCTCGAACATTCGCTTTCGCCACTTCGCGGCCTCCTCCGGAGAAACGAGCCCACCATGTTTGTACTCCGACTTCGCCATACGCTGCAATACACATGCTCGAAAACGGCTGTGATCGGCAGTTCTTGGGACTTGTCGCTTCACGTACGCGGACAAAAGGCGGATTCGATTGAAGGAGACCATTTCACAACGAATCATTGTCGGCGCTGATAATCGCAAGTAGCACAACGTTGCTCGAAATTTAAAATCCGAACTGCGTTCATCTGATCACCTTATCGGCATGCGCGAGCACGTTGGGCGGAATCGTCAGCCCGACCTGTTTTGCTGTTTTGAGATTGATGATCAAATCGAACTTCGTAGGTTGCTCGACCGGAAGGTCGGCGGGCTTCGCACCTTTGAGAATCTTGTCCACGAAGACAGCGGCGCGTCGGTACTGGGAAGGCAGGTCCGGACCGTAGGACATAAGACAACCGTTCTCCGTCCACAACGATCCCTCGCACATTGATGGCAATCGACTTTTGGCTGCAAGCTCAAAGAGCTGTTTGCTGTGGACGAAGGTGAAGCTATTCTGGATTATGATTAGCGCGTCGGCATGGTCTTTCCTGATCGTGGCGTAGGCGTCCTGAAACTCGGCGGGAGCTTCTACCTGAACAGGTTGAATCGTTATTCCCAGGGCTCTCGCCGCAGTCTCCGCCCTTGCCACTT
>QHOF01000431.1 GCA_003219335.1 Verrucomicrobiota bacterium
GCATATCGGAGGCGTCTGGCCTATTATGCCGGGATCGGAACGTCCACCGGAAAACTGGCCCGGCTGGCCGGATAACAAAAAATTTGCGTTTGTTCTGACACACGATGTCGAGAGCAAAGCAGGCCTGAGCAAGTGCCGATCCTTGATGCAATTGGAACTGGATCTTGGATTCCGCTCTTCCTTTAACTTTATCCCCGAAGGAGATTACCTGGTTCCAGCTGATTTAAGGGAGGAACTTACCGCGAACGGATTCGAGGTTGGCATACATGATCTTAAACACGATGGCCGTCTCTTTGCCTCGCGCCGCAAGTTTAAACGCCGCGCTGCAAGAATCAACGGCTATGCGCGCGAGTGGGGCGCGTCGGGGTTCAGGTCGGGATTTATGTTGCGCAATCTCGATTGGTTGCACGATCTCGACGTACAATACGACGCATCCACCTTCGATACGGACCCGTTCGAACCCCAGCCCCAAGGCCGCCATACGATCTTTCCCTTCTGGATCCGGTACCCGAACGGCAGCTCCAGCAACGGTCAGCACTCAGCCATCGACTCCTCTTCAAAAGGTTACGTCGAGCTGCCTTATACTCTTCCTCAAGACTTCACACTCTTTGTACTATTGCAAGAGAAGACGCCGGAAATCTGGATGCGAAAACTCGACTGGATTGCCCGACATGGCGGGATGGCACTAGTTGACGTTCATCCTGACTATTTGTGTTTTAGTAACACAACCCCAACATCAAGAGAATATCCGGTCGCCCATTACAAATCGTTCCTGGAGTACGTGAGTCGGCACTACCACGGTGCCTTTTGGAACACGACGCCCAGAAAAGTTGCCCAGTTTTGTGAGCGTGTCACGAAGACCGCACCGGCTAGAGAAGGCTAGACCTACAAGACAACTATGGATGTCACAGTTTTCGGAATGGGCTACGTAGGCTGCGTGACCGCCGCATGTTTGGCCGAGATGGGACATTCGGTGACCGGCGTGGACTTACAAGAAGTTAAAGTGTCTCTCATTAACTCGGGAAGAAGTCCCGTTATCGAACCGGGCTTGGAAGAGTTGATTCGCCGCGGCGTTGACGGGGGACGCCTGCAAGCCACCCAGCGCGCATGGAAGCTGGGCGACGTTTCCCTGGTATGTGTCGGTACACCTAGCAACGAGAACAGCAGCTTAGATCTTGCTCAGGTGGAAAGAGTTGTGAGCGAGATCGGCAAATTGCTACAAAGCGCAAGCAGCTTCCACGTCGTTGTCGTTCGAAGCACCGTTTTGCCCGGAACGGTGAACGATATCGGGAGGCCCTTGCTCGAAAAAGAATCTGCTAAACAGGCGGGAAAGGACTTCGGTATCTGCATGAATCCCGAGTTCATGCGCGAAACCACGGCTATTCATGATTTTTATCATCCTCCGTTTACGATCATCGGGGCCTGTGACGATCGTGCTGCCGAACGAGTTGCCGCTTTGTATTCTAGCCTAAAAGCCCCTGTGGAGCGGACCTCAATTCCAGTAGCTGAGTTGATCAAGTACGCCTCCAATGCATTTCACGCGCTTAAAGTATGCTTCGCGAACGAGATCGGAAATCTTAGTAAAGCTATGGGCATCGATAGTCACAAAGTGATGGAGATTTTTTGCAAAGATACCAAGCTGAACATCTCGCCGTATTATCTTAGACCCGGATTTGCCTTCGGCGGCTCATGTTTGCCAAAGGATCTTCGTGCTATTCTTCATAAGGCGAAGCAACTGGATTTGGAATTGCCGGTGCTCGGTGCTGTGCTCGAAGCGAATCGCAAGCAGGTCGAGCTAGCCTTCAATCTAATCCGTCACACAGGAAAGAATCGCGTCGGCGTCTTGGGACTCAGCTTCAAAGGCGGATCCGACGATCTTCGTGAAAGTCCCATCGTAGTATTGATTGAGAGCTTGATCGGTAAAGGACACAAATTGGCTATCTACGACGAAGAAGTTGCTTTGGCGAGGCTTGTGGGTGCAAACAAGCACTACATCGAACAAACAATACCCCACATATCATCTTTGATGGTTCCTTCTCCAGAAGAAGTGATCGAAGCTAGTGACGTAGTCGTAATCAGCAAAAATAATCCCAAAATTCAGGAAGCCCTCGCCAATCATAGCGATTCAAAGTTGATTATTGATTTAATTCGCCTGCCCTGCGAAGCCGTTAAGGCGTCTCCGAATTATCAAGGCATCTGCTGGTAACACGCTTACCCAACGCAGTCTGCACCATGATCCCATCCTCAAACAGAATCCTAATGCTGGTTGAGAACTATTTTCCGCAAGACACTCGTGTGGCGAATGAGGCGGGATTACTCACTGACGCAGGCTATAAGGTCGCGGTGATCGCACTTCGAAAACGGGGACAGGCAGGACGCGAAACCTTAAACGGCATTGAAGTTTACCGCCTGCCAACATTGGAACTGTTTAAAAAAACTTCCCCTGCGAATGGTAATCGAATGAATCTGCTTTTCGTTAAGCTGAAATCCTTTCTTGGCTACTTTGTTGAATATTCTTACTTCACCGCAGCGTGTTTCATCGTTAGCACATACATTTTTGTGAGGCGAGGCTTCGACGTGCTGCACGCCCACAATCCTCCCGATACTCTCTTTTTAGTGGCTCTGCCCTTCAAACTACTCGGAAAGAAATTTGTCTTTGATCAGCACGATCTCTGCCCGGAACTTTACCGATCCCGTTATAGCGCCCCGGAAGGAT
>QHOF01000432.1:0-2812 GCA_003219335.1 Verrucomicrobiota bacterium
TGATTGCATCCATCTCCACGAGTTGATCGCAAGGAACATCGGCTTCGGCGAGCAACACGTTCATGTGCCCAGGCATTCGGCCAGCTACCGGATGGATGGCGTATTTCACCTCGGTTCCGTTTGCTTCGAGATGATCAGCCAGCTCCTTGACCACGTGCTGTGCCTGGGCTACCGCCATTCCGTATCCCAGCACAAATACGACCGAGCGCGCTGCTTCGAGCGCAAAATATGCGTCTTGCGGCGAGGTCGATTTCGCTTCGCCTTTTGCCCGCGCGGTTGCGCCCAGCCCTGCTGCTGACCAAAACCGCTGAAGAGAACATTTGCCAGCGAGCGGTTCATCGCTTTGCACATGATTTCTGTAAGGATGATCCCGTTCGCGCCCACGAGCGACCCGGCCACGATCAACATGTTATTGGCCAAGACAAACCGGCGGCAGCAGCAGCGAGACCGGAAATAACTGTTCAACAAACAAATCACGACGGGCATATCCGCGCCGCCGATCGGCAGGACGCCGAAAACGCCAATGACGAGCGCGAGGACGACTCCGAGGATCAAAATCGGGTAGCTCTATTTTCTTTGGAACAAAAATCCGCATCGCCTACTCCCTATTTGCGAACTGGGCTGTTCCCGCAGATTATTGTGCAGTGACGGACCACGTTGACGCGTTCGTAAAGCAGATTTGCGAAGTTATCGTAGGCAAGAATCAGGCGGTAAAGCTCGCGGTCGCATGTCTGCTCGCCCGCGGCCATCTTTTGATTGAAGACATCCCGGGCGTGGGCAAGACAACGCTCTCCCATGCGTTGGCTCGCTCGCTCGCGCTCGCCTTTCAACGTATCCAGTTTACCAGCGACCTGCTGCCCGCCGATATTCTCGGCAATTCCATCTTCGATCGGGGCGAGCAACGCTTCGTGTTTCATCGTGGCCCGCTCTTTGCGCAAGTGGTGCTGATCGACGAGGTAAATCGCGCCACCGCCAAGACGCAAAGCGCCTTGCTGGAAGCGATGGAGGAACACCACGTCTCGATCGATGCGGTGACGCATGAATTGCCCGAGCCGTTTTTTGTCATCGCCACGCAGAATCCGCAACATCAAGTCGGCACCTTTCCTCTGCCAGAATCGCAGCTCGACCGTTTTCTGATGCGGATCGAACTGGGCGTGCCAGACCGCGCCAGCGAACGCGCCATGCTTCTGGGCATGGATCGCCGCGAAATGTTAAAGGAATTGAAGCCAGTGATTAGTCCGCGAACGTTGGTCGAGATTCAGGATAAAGTGCGAAAAGTGCACGCTTCGGCCGCGCTACTCGATTACCTTCAGGATTTGCTCGATGCGTCGCGACAACGTCACAGTACCGGCTTGTCACCGCGCGCGGGTCTGGCCTTGCTGCATGCGTCCCAAGCCCGGGCCCTGATGAACGGACGCGATATGGTGCTTCCCGAAGATATTCAAGCGGTGGGAATCGCAGTCATGGCGCATCGGCTGGGACACGATATCGAGCAGCCGGGGAAGAGCGGACGCACATTCGCTGACAATCTGCTTCACAGCGTGCCGGTTCCGTGAAAGCACGAAAATTTCCGCTCGTTTATCCGACCGCAAGTCTTGCCGGACTGCTGTTTGTGCTGGGCGCGATGTGGTACGCGGCTTCGAGTCAAAATAGTCCGGCGGTTTACCTGCTCTTGTTCACGCTAACGGCAGTGTTTCTGGTTTCCATTCCGCACACGCTGATCAATCTCGCAGGCGTGACCATAGCGCTCGAATCCGTGAAGCCGGCGTTTGCAGGCCAGGAGGTGTCATTGCCAGTCGAGGTTACAAATGGCTCTCGTGCGACGCGCCATGGAATTGAGTTGGCTCTGTCAAGATCGAGCACGGAGCGCAAACGCATCGACTGCATTCCAGCCGGTAAAGCAGCCCGGGTGACGCTTCGATTTCCCGCTCGGCAGCGGGGCGAACACAGAGTAGGAGCGTTGCGCCTAACGAGCGTTTATCCGCTCGGTTTCATTCGCTTTTTGAAGAAATTCGCGTCCTCTCAAACCTACATTGTTTATCCAAAGCCTGCAGGCGATCTTCCGCTTCCGTTGAGTCGGGCGCCCTACCCGAATAGCCGCGCACGGGCGGACATCGGAGAAGGCGATGACTTCGCGGGAGTCCGCGCCTACGTGCCTGGCGAGTCCCAGCGTCACATCGATTGGAAAGCTGTGGCGCGCGGGCAACCGTTCATGACAAAACAGTTCGCCGCGGAAACGGAAGGCGTCGCGCACCTGGATTTTTCTGCTGTCCGTCTTCTTACTGTAGAAGAGAAACTATCGCAGCTCGCGCTTTGGGTTATTGAAGCCGAGCGCGCTGGGCGGCCTTACAGCCTTAGGCTTCCAGGTACCGAGATTCCGCCGGCTATTGGACAATCGCATTTTCACCAGTGCCTGCGCGCACTCAGTTTGTTCCAGGGATGAGAGCAAGAGTATGAGCAGGAGCACGACGAGCACGAGCAGGAGTAACAGGGACAGGAAGATTCCGCGGCGGCCGTTGCTTTGGCTGGCAGCCGCGTTGCTCTTTACAGTGCCTCCGATGTTCGGCTCCCTCGCGACCTGGGTCCCGTGTCTTTTTCTACTCGCACTGGCGCTAAAATTCTGGATGGAGCCGAGGGGTTACCGGCTTCGGTTTGCCGCCTTGAAACTGGTGCTCGCCGCTGTGGCGCTCTTTGCCATCTTCGCCAGTTATGGTTCTCTGCACGGCGTCGAACAGGGCGTATCGCTCCTTGTCGTTCTGATGTCTCTCAAGATTCTCGAAGCGCACACCGCGCGCGAGTTTCAAGTGATGGT
>QHOF01000432.1:2918-5460 GCA_003219335.1 Verrucomicrobiota bacterium
TCGCACTGGTTCAGTTTCATCGCGGATCGTCCCCCGGCCCTTTCTGGCCTCCGCTGGGGACGGCTTGCAAGCTCCTTGTCCAAGCAGCGCCGCTGACCGCTTTGTTGTTCCTTTTGTTTCCCAGAATCAATAGCAGCTTTGGATTTCAGATTCGCGACCTGCGTTCGGCGGAGCTCGGTTTCTCCGACCGATTGTCTCCGGGCAGCATCACATCTCTTACAGACTCTTCGACTGTTGCTTTCCGCGCGGAGTTTCCTGATAACCGAACGCGACCGCCCGGGCCCATGTATTGGCGCGGAGTGGTCATGTGGCATTGCGAAGGTATGGAATGGCGAGCTCCATATGCGCCGGTCGCAATCTCTCCCCCAAATCAGGGCACCCGGCAATCCGCCAGTGGCCACGCGATTCGACAGCGCATTACCATCGCGCCGCATGATGCGCGCTGGATGTTTGCACTCGATCGGCCGTTTGAAGTCCTTCCAAAGGCAATGCTTGCGCGTGGCAATTATCTCTGGAGCGCCCAGCCGATTCGAAAAGCTCGCCGATATGAGGTCATTTCGTCTCCTCAAATCAGCGAAATGAAACTCCAGCCGCGTGAGCGCAGGGAAGCGCTCGATGTGCCGGCATCAATTTCTCCCGCCGTGCGGGAGCTAGCTCAATCATGGACTGCCCAAAACTCCAATCCCCGCGCCATAGTAAACAGCGCTCTCCAATTTTTCCGGGCGCAAGGGTTTCGCTATTCGTTGTCGCCAGGCGAATACAAGAAAAACGATTTGGAGCAATTTCTCTTTCATCGGCGAGTTGGCTTTTGCGAGCACTACGCCGCCAGTTTCGCAACCCTGATGCGACTGGCGGCAGTTCCAGCGCGGGTCGTGGCGGGCTATCTGGGCGGCGAGTACAATGATCTGGGCGGATTCGTTCTCGTCCGACAGTCGGACGCGCATGCCTGGTGCGAGGTGTGGCTGCCGGATAGCGGATGGACACGCGTGGATCCAACTACCGTAGTTGCGCCCGGACGTGCGAGTCTCGATCTCAACTCGTTTCTAGCAAGGAACGCGGCTACTGGAGAACTGAACACTCGCCAAAGTGCCTTCGTCGCAGAGTTGTTTCGGTCGGCAATATTCACCAATGTTCGGCTCGCCTGGGAAACGCTGAACTACGAGTGGGACACGCGGCTTCTTGGTTTTGATGCCGACGTACAAGAAGTATTTCTGGATTCCATCGGCATCGCCAACCGCGGGCCATTGTTCCTCGTCGTTGAGATCCTGATTGTCGCTGTTGCTTTGCTGCTGACTTATGCCGGCTGGATGCAACTCCGGACGCGCTCACGCAGGGACCGGGCTAAAGGGCTGTATGATCGCTTCTGTCGTAAGATCGCTCGCCTTGGTGTGCGGCGCGATCCTTGGGAGGGCCCATCAGATTTCTCGAGGCGGGCTGCTCAATCATTGCCTGATGAAGCCGAGCGCATTCGAGAAATCTCGAATATCTACATTGCTCTCCGCTATGCGCCGGAATCCACCGCAATCCTTCTCGACAGATTTGCCAAGGATGTGAGTGCGTTTCCATCGCACAGCGGCTGACGCCGAGAGGCTTTCACGGTTGATGGTGGACGTCCTTTCTGAATTGGACGTTGGGTGTTCAGGCCTCAAAGATATTTTTCCGGCAGCGGATGTTCCGTACTTTCGTGCTGCCAGTAAATGCTCACGATCCACCAACGACTGCCGTCGTAAAACAGCTGGA
The DNA here is from genome assembly GCA_003219335.1 of Verrucomicrobiota bacterium. Classification (GTDB taxonomy): domain Bacteria; phylum Verrucomicrobiota; class Verrucomicrobiia; order Chthoniobacterales; family UBA10450; genus Udaeobacter. The sequence continues at coordinate 4,659 of QHOF01000432.1, forward strand.
TGCTATTAATCCCCCGCATGAACGGTTCGGGGTCGTTCGCGTCGTGGCGTGATTCGTACGTGCTCCAAACGTGCGCGATGTGCCCGAATTGTTCGGTACGCCGTGCAATTTCCTTCTCGTAAAACCCGTGCTCGGCGAAAAACGGTTCTACACGCTCAATGAAGCCATCCGCGTCCAGTATTTGCGGCGCGAGATCGCCGCCTGGTTGTCCGGTCGGGATTAAACGCGCGCCCGGATAATACAATGACCGCTCCCGCTCCCAATTCCGTTTCTCGCCGGCGCGGCCGGAAATTGAATCGTAAGCGGCCGTCACGATCGCATCGATAGACCCGACATCGCCTGGATCAGCGTTTGAAGTTTTCATTTCAACCATTTTTCTCGTCACTTGTCACTCGTCACTGACCACTTGCCATAACTTCCAGCACTTTCATCGCGGCGTTATACCCGGGAATCCCGCTCACCGCGCCGCCGCGCAGAGCGCTTGATCCGCAGAAAAACACATTTTCATATTCTGTTTCAACGCCCCAAGTGCCAACTTGCTCTTTGCCCTCGGCGAAGGGAAAGGTCGGCGCGTTATGAAAGATGTTGCCATGATACATCCCCAGCGCGTCCTCGATATCCACGGGACTTTTGCTTTCGATGCACGGTCTGCCATCACGCGCAATGGCGAGACACTCTTCGATCGGCTCTTCCAGCCACTGATTAATGCTCGTCAGGAATTTCTTCTCGGCCTGCCGCCGCATCGTCTCGTTATCTCGCACAAACAAGCTAAAGGGCGCATCGATTCCGAACAACGTCATTG
>QHOF01000432.1:5512-8054 GCA_003219335.1 Verrucomicrobiota bacterium
AGAATGCTGTCGTCCGTTAAAGTGTGGCAATACATCTCGCACGGCGTTTTCTCCGGAAATCGGCCTCCTGACGCCTGGTCGAAACTGATATTCATTTGCTGGTATCCTTCGTCGCTGTGAAACGTCCCGCAGAACGCCTCGGTCGCCGGATATTTTTTGGCCTTCAATTTCGGCAACCGGCGCAGAAGCATATTGATCTTGAACACGGAACCTTCATCGGTGCGATCCGGCTGAAATAATCGCCCGGTAAATTTTGCCAGCACGTTGCGGCCAAAGTTGACGAGGAGAAATCGCGCCTCGACGGCTTCGCGTTTCCCATCGACGCCAAATTCGACGGTGCGCGTCTTGCCTGTTACGTTCAACGCGCGGAGATCGACGTTTGTCAGAATCTCGGCGCCTGCTTTACGCGCCGCCCGTCCCAGCTCGGACGCCAACGCGCCCATCCCGCCTACTGGCACCTTCCATTCGCCAGTCTTATTTCCGATGAGGTGATAAAGAAAACAGCGATTCTGCACGAGTGAAGAATCATGCGGATGCGTAAAGACACCGACCTTGGCGTCGGTAAAGACCAGGCCGCGGACCAAATCGTTTTGCAGATAACGCTCGATCGCAATCCCGAGCGGTTCCTCGACCAAACTGCGCCACGCTTCGCGCGAGACTTCATCAGCGTGAAATCGGCGCGCCATTTCCTCCTTCGCGGCGAGCGGCTCCAGCATCGAGTCCCAAACCTGCTCGGCAAACACGCGCGGCAGATTATAAAACTTTTTCAGCCGCTCGAACTCAGAGTCGCTTCCCGTGAGTTCGACCATCGATTGTCGGCTCACCTCTTCGTCGAGATTGCTCAAAAGCAAACCGCCATGATGTCCGTGATTCACGTGTGGGGTGAACGACGCAGTCGCGCGTCTGCGCAATTCAAGATTTAGGCCGAGGTCATGGATGATTTTCTGCGGCAATAAACTGACCAGATACGCATAACGCGAGAGCCGGGTGTCATAATCCGGAAACACTTGTTGCGAAGTAGTCGCCCCGCCGACGTAATCGTTTTTTTCCAGCAACAGCACGCTCAACCCGGCGCGCCCGAGGTAACTCGCCGCCACGAGCCCATTGTGTCCGGCTCCTAAAATCACGACATCGTACTTGCTTTGCATTCTCTTGTTTTTACTGCTGTTTTTGCTCGCTTGCCACGCCGAAGCTTCTTGTCGCGCCGTAGGTCGCCCCGGCGACCGAAGGAGGATGGCGAAGGCGGGTGCTCATGCTCGTAATCCAAATCAGATAAAGATCAGCAAACGCTCAATTCTCAACCTCGAATCTGCCTTCACATTAAAATCCAAACTCCATACATCAGCGATGTAATGTTTTAACGAAAATCGGCCCCCAAAGCGATGAGCGCATTCGAGTATCTCTCTGTCCTTATCTCAATCATTCTCGCCTTGGGCATGACGCGAGTGCTTGGAGGTGTTGGTGAAATGCTGCAAGCCCGCTCGCGCCGCCGCATTTACTGGGTGCACGCCGTCTGGATAGTAAACCTCTTCCTGTATCTGGTCATTGCGTGGTGGATTTTCTATCGTTGGCGAAACCAGCCACAATGGACGTTTTTGCTTTTTGTCTTTGTCCTGATCTCGCCCACGATCTTGTATTTAGCCTCTCTCATCCTTTTTCCACCCGAGTCTGCCCTCGATAAATCAATTGATTACAAAACGCACTTTTACGCTAACCATCGGGCGTTCTTCATTCTGCTCTGTATGTTTACTGTCGTCGATATCTTCGACAGCCTCCTCAAAGGCATTCCGCATTTTCTTGCATTAGGGCCGCAGTACTTCGTAAGCAGTTCGGTTTATTTCGTCGGCGAGGCGATGGCAGCGATCACGCAAAACGAACGCTACCATCAGTTTTTTGCCATCTTCTATTTGATCCAGACCATCGTTATCAGCTTCGCTCTCATCCACACACTTGTGTGAATCAGGTTCAGGGACGGTCGGCTGGCAGCCAATCGGCCTTGGGAAACGAATATTTATATAGAGGGCGGATATTCCGCAGGGAGGCTGATGAGAATGTCATTCTCGCAAAAATACGTGGTTGTTTTGCTAGCCATCGCGATCTTCGGGGGCAGTGGCTATTTCGCACACATCGCCTTTCGCCCGGTAGAACTAAACAGGTACAAGTCGATTCCGTGGGTAAAGTACGTTCATCCTAACATAAAAAAACTGAAACAGGCGCAGGACTTGGTGCGCGAAGGGAAACTTGACGAAGCGCACACAATTCTGTTTAAAGCGCTCGTCACTGCGCCGAAATCACCTGTCACCCGTGAGCTCCGCGATCTTCTTGGCCAGGTGAACACGCAAATCTTTTTCTCGAATGATCCTTCGCCGCGCAAAACGGAATACACAGTGCAGCAAGGCGACGCGCTTTCGTCAGTCGCGCGAAAGCTTGATTCAAGTGCCGAGGCGATTATTCGCGTTAACAACCTCGATTCCACATTGATCCGGCCGGGCGAAAAGCTGCTGGTGCCACAGCTCGATTTCACGATCACGATCGATCTTCC
>QHOF01000432.1:8184-10836 GCA_003219335.1 Verrucomicrobiota bacterium
CGGCAAACCGGTGCAGGCCGATCATGGAATGCAGAAAGAAGGCACGCCCCGAATCGATCTGGCTCACGCCGGCTATGTGCTTTATGGGGTCGGGGAAGAGAGACAGGCGAGCACTTCCGAAATTGCAGTCACGACGGATGACAACGAGCAAACGATGGACTCTGGCGATGCAAATCGCCCACCTCATGGAATTGCCATGATGAAAGAGGACATTGCGGACATCGCTCTGCTCATCCGCAAAGGGACGCCGGTAACCATTATTCTCAATGAGACTGAAGCCCCGCACGAAAAAGCCGGCGAATAAAGCGCTTTGAATTCTCTTCCGGCTGTGACTCGATTGGCATCAGGCGAGTTTGCGTTCTCAGTTTCCAGAGTTCAGCTTTTCGCCGACGTGCACGACAAAAATGCTTTCCATCGTCACACTGTGTGTGACCTTCGGAATGTTCGCGTTCTGAAGAAGCAGAAATGCGTCGCTTGACCGATCATCATTCGCGTCGGTTGGCGGTCTCCAGTTCCAATCAACCTTTATCCCCTAGACGAGAATTACCCTCGTGCGAAGGCAAATGACTCTCTGGCCGGAGTCGAGGCTTCACTCCGAAGCGAAACGAGGATCTAACAGCCGACAATGAGGTGCGATCGTCTGCGTTTCTCGAGTGAGCGACAACACTCCTCAGGTGAACGAAAACGTTTTCCGGCCTCCTCAATAATTCTACAACAGCCAACAACAACAACGGAACAAATCAGAGAGGCATGCCCCTTGCGCAAAACACATGATGCGCTAACAAGCTTCATGAAAAAATCACTCTTCTTCGTCGCTCTTTTTGCCTTCCTGCCGATTGCCCGCGCTGACCTGACTGTTGTTCAATCGATCGAAACTAGCGCCGGCACCAATGCGATTACTTTGAAGCTGAAGGGTCAGCGGGCGCGCATCGAGGTCAATCCCAAATCCAGCATGATCGTGGATACCAAAAGCGGAGAGGTGATCACTTTGATGTCTGAGCAAAAAGCGGTGATGCGCCTTTCCGCGGAAAAAGCCAAACACTTGGGCAACAAGGCGAGAGCACTGCTGAAAGATGCCGACTCATCTCTTGAAATCGCGACACCGAAACCAACGGGCAAGAAAGAGAAGATCAACGGCTACGAAACCGAAGAATACGTCGCCGAGACACCGAAGTATCGCGCCACTTATTGGGTGGCGAAGAGCTATCCCAATTACCAGCCGATCATGCGCCAAATGAAGCTCCTGCAAAATGGCGCTTTTGTCGCGGTCCGGAAGGCCATGCCCGAGTATTACGATTTTCCCGGACTGCCGATCCGCACGAAAATAAGATTTCAGGGACAGGGGGAGGCAACGACCACGATTATCTCTATCTCTCAAGCTGCCATACCTGATTCTGAGTTTACTGTGCCCGCTGATTACGCCGAAATAAAGCTGCCCGATCTCGAGCTCCATGCACACCCGCCGGTCCCGCCTCTCGCGCCATCGGAATCGCCCGGCGGCCAATAATCATTTGGGAATCCTGGAACACCCGGTTGCGCAGTTTACTGGTAGGTAACGCTTGCTCGCACGCCTGACCAGCTTGCTACGTTACTACGGCCGGGCCGTCGGGGTGAGATCATTGCCGTCGCGGCCTTCGTTTCTGACATCGGCAGTACAAAAAGCGGGCTCGCGCAGAAACTCTGCGCGAGCCCGACTGATTTTCGTTGAACCGACTAATCGGTGTTAATTAGTCGACCGAGAAGGACGGCACGAATCCGTTAAAGAAGAACCAGCCACCGTTGGCAACATTGCCGCCGATTTGCGATTGGTTCGACCCGTACCAGATGGAATCAAGGCCGTCTTGCATGGAATTGGTCGTGGCCACCACCCAGTATCTTGTTCCCGCCGTGAGCGCCGCAGCCACACGTGCTCGCGCCGTGATGCACGGGCCTGGGGAGACGCGCGCGTTTCCGGAAGCGATCACAACGCCAGGACCCGTTGTGCAATCATTGGTGTAGATAGACAGCGTGACCTGGGTCGTGCTGGTTGGGCAAGACGGGTCGAGCTCAATACCGGCTGTGATTGTCCTCGTGGTACCGGAGCCTCTGGCGATGAACGGTACCCCGATCCACTGAGTTGTGCCCGGTGAAATGCAGTTCATGCTGCCCCAGACGTAATAACCGCCGTCGACTTCGTCGAAGTTACAGCCTGTGCAGACATTCACTTCCAGGTTACCGCCGAATCGGTTTACATCGGGAGCCATCGGTTCCCTCATCGGTCCGGTTTCCCGGCCTGGAGCTCTAACGAGGCCTTGCGCCATGGCCGCTCCGCACACCATTGTCGCGAGGATTGCTACGCTGATTTTTCTTATCATATAATACTCCTTTTCTAATAATCTCTTCTTTGGTTGTTTGGTTGTTTGGTGTTCGGGAGGACTTCTGCTGTGGGCCGATCTTGATCGATTTGAACATTAAAAGTCAAGCAGAAAATTCCGGAAATGTGCAGAAATTATCTTCCCAGGGTCGTTGAGTCATAGAAGAGGACCCGATTGCGAATTAGAAGCTTCCAGGGCGCCGCATGGGCCAGCCCATTTGAAGTCAAGGCTCCACGAAGTACGGCCAGACGCCGGCCCCGAGGCTGGCTGGTAATGCTAGACGGCAACTACGCCGAAG
>QHOF01000434.1 GCA_003219335.1 Verrucomicrobiota bacterium
GATGGCGTGTTCATCTTGAAGGATGGGAGCCTGGGGATGATGTGGTCGCTCGCCACAATTACCGAGGAGGGCTTGTCCGAGGAAGAAAGGGAGCGAGTGAGAGTCGCGATCGAAGGTGTGGTGATGCGGATTCCGGCGGAGCTCGCTTGCCAGATCATTCTTGTTTCTTCGTCACGGATTGAACCCGTGCTGCAGAATTTTCTTTCCATCGGCAACCTTACCGATCCCATGACAAAGCTTTTTCTCGACAGCCGGATGGAGGTCATCCGTGACGCTTCGAAAAACGGCTTTCCGGGAAGTGGCGGTGAATTCCGGCCAAGAATACTCTCGA
>QHOF01000435.1 GCA_003219335.1 Verrucomicrobiota bacterium
CCCGACCTTAAATCCTGTCCGGGCAACACAACTCGGAGAGCCTGTCTATCATGACGCGCAGAGCATCTCGGAACAGGTGGCTCTTTCCACCATGAGTGTGCTGCCGCAGGGGCTAAAATGCGAGGGAGTAGAAACACGGGTCATCTCCCTGGAGCAATCTCCGGAAGCCACCTTTCCGGGCATGATCTCTGAACTGCTTCGGATGAACGGCAACTATCTCATGACGATCAACTTCCACGTCCCGTCCAAAGAAAAAGAGATGCAGTTCTTGAAGGTCAAAGGCGCTCTCGCGTTCACCCATCGCTTCAATGTTCTCGGGGACATTTCCATAGAGTCGCAGGCGGTCAAAAGGGACATCGATGAGACGACCGAGCGGATGTTTACCGGAGCAACGCGTACGGTCCTCTTCAACCTTCATATCACGCGCCAGGGAGAAACAGAGGAGCTTGAATCGCGGGTGAGCGAAACCCTGGACCGGCTGCACGGTCTTGGTTGCGAAGGAGTAGTGGAAGATCTAATAGGTGACTCTCTAACTCTCGCTTCGCTCCCCTTCGGCTACGATCCAGCCAATGACAGATTTGTCAGGCGCGAGCGGCGTTGGCCGTCGGACAATTTCTCCGATGCTCTTCCCGTCTTTGGCGACTGGCGGGGTACCGTCAGGCCTGTGTTTCTTTACTTCAACAGGCGGGGCGCGCCTATTGCCTTTGATCTCTTTGACAACGAAGCGCCACACGCGGTGATTTCAGGCGCCACCGGGGCCGGAAAGTCCGTCCTTGTAAACGACATGATCGCTCAGGCGCTGAGGCT
>QHOF01000433.1 GCA_003219335.1 Verrucomicrobiota bacterium
CCGCTTTTCGTCCAGGGGCTTATCTCTCCTCTCTTCTCTGCTTTCGAAGCCGGCATGTTTTCTTTTTCGTCGGCCCTTGTCCTATCGCTCTACACAAACGCTGAGGTCCAGTGGGAGATCGCAGGACTTGGTTTGCTCGACAAATCGCCTGAGGCGGCTCTCAAGGTTTTCACCGACCCTTTTTTCCCGGGAGATCTTTTGAACCGGCTGGCGCGAGAGCCGGGCAGGCTCAAAGCGCTCGGATATGACAGCCTCAAAGATTTTCTCAAAGAGCAGTCTCCGCTCTCGTACGGCCGAATCCGATTCCTCATGCGTCTTGCGGCAGCAATTCCTCCTCAAAAAAGAGCAGGCCTCACCAGCGATCAAGGCGAATTTCTTTTGACCATCGGGAAAGCAAAAAGGGA
>QHOF01000425.1 GCA_003219335.1 Verrucomicrobiota bacterium
AGGCTCGCGGAGGGACCAGAGCCGACCATCGATACACCAAACCCATTAAGGACATCTCCGATGGGGTTGGCGATTGCAGTTGTGCTACTGCCGGCAAACAAAAGCCCCACGGCGCGAGGATTTGTATCGACATCTTCCGTCATTAAAGAACCAGAATCACCCGCGGCAATAAAACCGCTGGAGCCAATTACGATCTGATCGGTAAATCTCGCGGTTTTTCCTTTCCCATAAGTGACATCAATGGTCGCGTTAACAGCCGTTATGTTGCCTTTTGTCAGTCCGCTGGTGCGGCCACTTTTCTTGACTGCCATATTGAGGCTGGGAGCGACTGTTTCGTTACTTAGTGTTCCGATATCGATGATAAAACCTGTGGGATCAACGTTACCTACTCGAATCTGAGCAACTGCAGCATCAACTGTGTTTGTTGGTATGGTCTTCTTGGCTTTGAATTGAATCGGAATAAACGCGGACAGATCGGCTACGATATCTGTGGTATCTTTAAAGCATGCTGGACTCTCATCAATGAGACCCGGCTGAATAATGTCCTCTCCGATTGTAGCCGCGTTGGTCCTTGCAAGGACGTGATTGTTGCTGAGGATATATTGATTGCCACTCGTATCTTTCACTAAAGCGCCCAAAGTGCCTCCATAGCAGAAGCCCCCGCTTATATCATTGATATTTCCTCCCGAGGTTCCTAGCTGAATAGGAAACGGCTGGTCAATCTGGTGAGCAGGCCCACTGTCGGCCCGTGCAGCAACAGGGAGAAGGGAGAATACTATAACTCCCACGAAGATGGCTTTTTGCCAAGAACGCATACGTTTGCTCATTAATTTCTCCAATCGTCTTAAAAGAACGAAATTTTGTATCAATGCTAAATCCCAATGAACGCCCACGGGCATTCGACCCTAGCTTGAGGCGCTGGAGAAGCAAGGCTTATGCCTGTAATGTGGCAAGAGCTATGTCGTGGTATTTTCTACAGAACGGTCGGATGCAATGTGACACAATAGAGCAAGGCCGTTGCTATTTTGTCACTTGTTAAAATGACACTGACATTTATGGTGGAGATATCGCTGATGGCAGCCCGCAGAACGCTTGGGCTCAGCCAGAAGGCTATGGCTAAGCGGCTGGGCATCGATCCTGGCACATTACAGGCTTGGGAGAGTGGGAAGGCGATGCCCATCAAAGAAGCTCCAGCGGATCATCGATGACTTCCTAAAAGCTCGCGAGCTGGACCTCGATTGAAGTAAATCCCAAACCCTACCCTTATCCACCGTGGGCCACTGCGAACATGGCAACGACAAGAACCAATATACCCCCTGTCGAAGTCAACCAGAGTATACATTTCTCGAGCTGCAGTCTCTTTTTTGCCTGCTCTAGCGTGAGTTCCGCATCTCCCCAGCGCGCGATAGAAAAGTAGCGTGGTTTTTCCTCTCCGATGATTCCGACCGCCATAGGATCGGCCGCGCGGCTCCAGATTTCTATACGGTCAAATAAACGTGTTGGCT
>QHOF01000426.1 GCA_003219335.1 Verrucomicrobiota bacterium
CGTTGTGGACGGGCAGAATGCTTGCGCAACTGCTCAGCCTCGCTTGAACTCAACAGACTGGCCACAACGTCGTAGACGTTCACGTTGTCATATCGCTTACCAATCGGCTTTAAGGCTTCGCAAGCCACGACCAGAAAGGACGCATACGCAGTGCGCTGTTCTGGCCACATTGAACGTGCAATTCGATGCGCATTGCCGGCGCGCAGGAAGTGATCTCGCTTGGCGGCCGGCAGTCCAGTGAAAGTGCGCCAGAGTTCCTCGATATCCGCCGGAACCCATTGCTCATGCATATCCGGCCAAATTCCGGTTGGTCCCAGACCTGGTCGCCTCGCTTCGCGGCGTTCTATTGCCGGTGCGGTACCGATCGAAGGAAACTCAGGAGGCTTGGTAGTCTCAACGTACCCAACGTGACCAAACCTACAACCTCTAATGCGGAGCTGTTCATCCACATCACATACCCATCCCCGTGCGAACTTGTTGCTCGTGATATTGAGACCAAGGACGACGCTCAGGAAAACGCGGAGCTCGTGAAGGCGCGTCTGAAAGTTCTCGTTGACGCCTTGCTGTCCAATGCCTTCAACCATCGCATCCACAATCAGCACCTGCGGACCGAGGAGGGCATCGGTCGGATGTTTCGATGGTGGGCCAAGGCGGAGTTCGCTCTCAAGCCACAGTTCACCGCGCCAGGGCAGTCCGTCATAAGTCAGTAACTCCCACCGATGAGCACGAAGAGTCTTACCTATCCGCTGTCGTGCGCTCGTTGCCTCGATGAAGTCGCGAGCGACCTCCAGAGAAAGGACCGGGATGCCGCTCGGGCGTGCTCGGAGCCGAAGGGCAGCGCCACGCGGCTTCTCCCAAACGATGTCTAATCCCTGAGGTGACGGACGACTCCCTGTATGTACAGAGAGCGTTCCGCTGTTCTCGGCACCATCAAGCTGGGAAAGTCCACTTGAACTCCAGCCCCGCTCTTCCATCTCGGCGCTGAGGTGTGCCATCCAAGTCTCTGCATCCTTGGCTGGAACAACAAGCTCGATCGGCCACTCACCGGCTTCAAAGCGAAGATCGGCAACCGGTCGCATACCGCCGGCACCATCGGCGACCTGAATCTGAGCGCTAGGCTTCTGCTTTGGCATTTGACCTAAGGCACAGTTACGTCAAGGTCTGGCAACATGTGATCTAACGCTATGCCCCTGAGCGATCTTCTCAGATTCGCTCAAGCGGCGGGTTATCTCAGTCGGAACGTTCACCCCAGGACGTTCAAGGCAGCCGCTGCTCTCCGGAGCGGCTTGTCGAAGGTCCAAATTGCGCACCCTGTGAGTAGCGTCGAAGCGAGAAGATGAGCGTCCACCCAACCGATACCACGTCCGTACAAACGCCGTGCGTCTAAAAAGCTCATGACTTCTTGGTGTTCGAGCAAATGCGCTTCGGGCAAGGCCTTCAGCATAGTGAGAATCTCCCCTCGCTTCTGCAGCATCCCACATGCCAACTCGCCGATAACAAATGGATGGCAAAGGACCTGCTGGTCAAACAGCAGGGTTTTTAAGCGATCGCTTCCCGCTCGTAGATGCTCAATCCAGACCGAGGTGTCGACTAGAATCATGCGCTCTTGCGAGGTCGCCGTCTGCGAATCGCGCGAAGCTGTCTCTCAGTCCCTCCGAGATTGGCCAAGCGGCGGGCACTCTCTTTAGCGATCAGCGCCTCAAGCCCCAAGCGCACCAATGAGGTTTTCTCTTTGACACCGGTCAGCTTGGCGGCATTGTTTAGGAGAGAATCATCAATGTGAAGTGTTGTTCTCATATGCATCAGGATGCCCAAATCATGCATACAGGTCAAGGGTCGGAAAGATAACGCCCAGGTTCAGCGGCCCGCGAAGCGGGTCCGCTGCAACCGTTGGTTAGGCAAATTCAGACATGAGCACCGGTGCCTTGCCCGCCAGTGCCACCGGCCGAGCGTGATCCGGCGGTCGGAGGAGATCATGCCGAGGGCGCCTCAGGTGATAGCCGACACCTACGCCGCCAAGCATAGCCGAGGCTAATCAGTACGCCAGCACCAGCCATCGACAGCGTCGAGGGCTCAGGGACAACGTTCGTACTGATGGCCCCATGAGAAACACTATCCAAATGGAAGTTCGCGATACTACCGCCTACCTCAACAGGTGATATTGTTAGAGATA
>QHOF01000427.1 GCA_003219335.1 Verrucomicrobiota bacterium
CGACCAACTCTTCGATCAAAAGCCATCACTGCAAAACGAGCCGGCTGCGATAAAATTGGCGACGCATTCTGCGTTGGCCAGTGCCAAGCTGGCGGCCGCTCTGAGCGGCGACGATGCCGATGAAATTGGGATGACGATTGCGTACTTAAAGAGAGCGCTGAAGGCGATCACAATTTCCATGAATTCAGCTGCGCAACTCTTATCGGGAAAGCTGATCACCGGCGCGCAGTATTCGGTCTTGCGGCAGCGACTCTTCGAAGTGCGGGACGGTATTATCACCCTGATGGGCGAATACCGCGCTGAATGGCGACGCCGGTTTGGTTCTCAAGGCTATCGCAGTTGAATGAAATCGGGCGGGGTCCCGTCCAATCATGCAAACGGAAGCGACTCCGGCTCAGGCCGATGTATCGGAATTGGACTTGGTGCGACGATGCCAGGCTGATGACACCGAAGCATTCGACGAGCTTGTGAGCCGCTACCGGACACGAGTGTTCAGCATGATTTATAACATGGTTCATAACGAGCAGGACACCTGGGACCTTGCTCAGGATAGCTTTGTAAAAGCGTGGAAGTCGATTAAACGCTTTCGCGGTCGCTCTTCGTTTTACACCTGGATTTATCGGATCGTCATGAATGTGACGATCGATTGGCTGCGCAAAAAACAGGTCAAGGGTGGAGGCGTCGAGTTCGATGACTTGACGCAGTTAAGAGAAGTCGATCCTGCCTCCAAAACCGTCCCAAAAAAGGAAGCGTTGCCCTATGAGACCATGGAACGAGACGAGATTCGCGCCCGGATTGACAAGGCAATTGCTCAACTCTCGCCCGAACAGCGCGCCGTCATTTTGATGAAGGAAATCGAAGACATGCAATATCACGAAATCGCGGAAACGCTGGGATGCTCGATCGGCACGGTGATGTCGCGTCTGTTTTATGCGCGCAAGAAATTGCAAAATTTATTGAGGGACGTTTATGAAAACATTTGAGGAAAAATGGACAGCATGGTTGGACGGGCAGCTCACCGGGCGAGAACTGTCGGAATTCGAGGCCTCGCTTCCAGACAAAGCTGCCGCTGAAGCTGGAAAGGCGGACGCGCGAAAACTTGGCGAGCTTTTGAAACGGGAGCTAAGCGCCCGGACGCTAACGAACGAAGAGTTTTTCAGCCATCAACTTCGGGAAAGGATCGCCCGTCTTCGGTCGCCACGGCGACGTCCGGCGTGGCAGGCGCGCAAGCGGGGATCGACGTGGTGGACAATTCCTCGTCTTTTGTGGACAGGCGCTATGTCGCTCGCTGTCTTTCTGGTTTTTACGGTTCTCGTCATGCACGAGAAAAATCCGGCAGAGGAGTCGCCGTACCTTACCCAAATTCTAAACGCCCGCGTCGATCCGGTCACCAGCCCAAATGCGACCGTCTCGATCTTCGAGGTAAAAAAAGATCGCGTAACGGTGCTTTGGACTGAGGGATTACAAAGTTTGCCGGCCGACTACGCAGCCAAATAAACCTGATGGGTCGCGCACCGGCGTTTTTAATCTTTTTTCTCGGCCTGACGATCGGCGCAACGCCCGGGCTGAAGGGAGCAGAGACAGTCTGGAGCGGACTTGTCATCGCGGAGAACCTCGCCCAGCCAAAAGCGATTCCACCGGAATTGACTCGCATCGAAGGGATGCTGAAAAAATTTTTCGGGTATAACCAATTTCAAGTAATCGGCCAGTCGCAAAAGACGCTCAAGACCGGCCAGGAAGACTGGCTTGCCACCAGCAAATTTTTTGGACTCCACGTGGACGCGCGAGGCGAGAGCGAGGGCGGTTACGTTTTGAACCTGAAACTTTATAAGGAGAAAGAGCTCTTGCTTGAAACGGATGCCAAGTTGAGCAAGCGCAGCCCGTTGATCATCAAGGGTCCGCAAGTCGGTAGCGGACAATTGCTGCTGGTGCTTATTGTGCAATGAGTGGTAGGTCGCGACCGGGCGGACGGCTCGGCGAGCCGTCCCTACCACGTCTTCGAATGCAAAAGATCATGCCCGTTGTTTAGTGCGAGAAATGCGCGTGTTGGTTGTTTCATTCCTAGCCCTATCTTTGGTCGTGTCGGCGGCTACAGCTTCAGAAAAACCATTCAGTTTTAAAGATACGCCGGGGAAACTGCCGAAAGAGGTCGTTCCGACCGATTATTTCATCCGAATTCTTCCGAATATCGACAAGCTCACCTTCACCGGAACGGAAACCGTTAAGCTGAATGTTCGCAGTCCCGTTCATCAACTGGTGTTGAACGCGCTCGAACTCAAGATTGAAACAGCATCTGTCGATGAGAAAGCGTTGCCCAAATCGGCAATCGAAGCCGACGAAGAAAAAGAACTGCTTAACCTCGCGTTGCGGTCGGAACTTGCGCCCGGAGATCACACGCTTGAGCTTAGTTTTTCTGGCAAAATCAATCAGCAGGGGCAGGGACTCTTTTATATGCGTTATCAGGAGCAGTGGAGCGGCGCGCGGAAAGTCATGCTCGGAACGCAGTT
>QHOF01000408.1 GCA_003219335.1 Verrucomicrobiota bacterium
TAGGCGCGCTGCTGGTGCAATTCGGCAGGCTGGGAGAGGGTTTCAAGACCTATTACCCCCTGACAGTTCGCTTCAGCAATGCGAGTGGACTTTTGAAAGGCTCCGATGTCCTGCTCGCCGGCGCGAGAATTGGAAAGGTTGCGGGTGGTCCGCGGCTGGTTCGCGAAGGCGGTGGTGGCGTGGCTGTGCCGCTGAAAATTTATGATTACGTCAAGGTTCCTGAGGGCACCAAATTCACAGTTGGAAGCTCCGGGCTGCTGGGCGATCGATTTGTTGTCGTAACGCCGCCGCACGGACAACCGAAAGCGTACCTGCCGCCGAATGCGTACGTCGATGGAACGCGTGAGACTGGAATCGACGATCTTACGCGTGAGGGCGGCGCACTGGTGAGCGATCTCCGCGGCACCGTGCAAAAGTTGAATCAAGAGACCTTGTCTTCCGAGAACATGCAAAACCTGAAATCGAGCATGGAACACTTGAACCAGGCAACCAGCGCGCTGGCGGAATCTTCGAAGAAATTGGACGGCGTTATCGAGCAGGCGGACTCGACGATGGCGTCGGCAAAAAAAGCAGCCGACACTTTGCAGAACGCCATTGGTGACACGCGCAAGGTGTTGCGCAGCGCCACGCAAGGCAAAGGTCTGGTGGCCACGCTCCTGAACAATCAACAGTTGGCGGACGATCTGCATGCGCTCATCAGCAATTTGCGCGCGCACGGCGTCCTGTTTTACCGCGATACAGCTGCAACCACTCAGGCGAAACCGCCGGAGCAAACCAAACCGAGCCGTCAAAGTCGTGGTCGCTGAGGCAAATTGAGGCCCAGCTGCGCGAACCCGTGTTAAGCCGCGCGTGAGCTCTTACGTTGGGGCTTCGCGAAGCTTCGGCCTGCAGTGCTTTTCAAATTGTTGCGCCCAGCCGATTGCACACCTCTTCTTGGCTCAGACCATCGATGCGAAGCACTTTGTCACGCGAGCTCTGACCGTGTTTCAGCGTGATTGTGCGCTGCGGGACATCTAGTTCTTCAGCCAGGAAACAACGCAACGCGGCGTTCGCTTTCCCGCCGATAGCCGGCGCGCGCAGCTTGATCTTGATTGCGCTTCCATGCTGGCCGATCACCATGTTGCTTTTCGCATTCGGAACGATGTGGAACCGTAAGGTTGCCATTCTACCCAACGAGCTAGCGCAAACCAACTGCCCGACGCACGCGCTGCATCACCTGATCGGCAATTTCGTTCGCGCGCTTTGCGCCATGGGCGAGGGCATCGTCAATGTAGGATTTGTCCTTCAGAATTTCCTCCCGGCGTTTGCGCATCGGCGCGAAATATTCCCAGAGCTTCTCGAAGAGCCCCTTCTTGAAATCGGCGTAGCCTGTGCCGCCTTCTAAAAATCGCTCGCGCATGTCGGCGACTTCATCCTGTGACGCGACCAGCGAGTAAAGCATGAAGATTGTTGATTTGTCCGGGTTCTTCGTCGCCTCTACCGGTGTCGAGTCTGTGACGACGCTCATCACGCGTTTTCGCGTTTCCTTTTCGTCGCCAAAGATGTCGATGTTGTTGCCGTAGCTCTTGCTCATTTTCTGGCCATCAATGCCGGGCACGGTTTCGGTCGCAGCCTGAATACGCGCTTCCGGCAACTTGAATATCTCGCCGAACGTTTCGTTCATCTTCACGGCCAGATCGCGCGTGATTTCGATGTGCTGTTTTTGATCTTTGCCGACTGGCACGATGTCGCTGTCATAAATCAAAATGTCCGACGCCATGAGCACCGGATAATTGAACAATCCAACTGTGGCGGCCATGCCGCGGGCGAGCTTGTCTTTGTACGAGGTGGCGCGCTCGAGCAAACCCATCGGCGCTACTGTCGATAAAATCCATGCTAACTCCGTGACCTGCGGCACATCCGAATGCCGAAAAACCGTAGCACGTTCCGGATCGAGTCCGCACGCCAGAAAATCCAGCGCAATGCGCCGGCTGTTCTCACGTAGCGTGTCCGGATCACGCACACTCGTGAGCGCATGATAATCGGCGATGAAATAAAGCGCTTCGCCATCGGCCTGCAGCGCAATGGCAGGCCGCATCATGCCGAAATAATTGCCGATGTGCAGAACACCGCTGGGTTGAATGCCGGAAAGAATCCGCATGGGATTAAGTAAATGACGAATGACGAATGTCGAATGACGAATCAATGGCGAAATCCGAATGATAAAAGATGGCTTTAAGACTTATCGCCAATTTGGTCATTTCCTTCGTCATTGAGAATTTAGCATTCCTCTGACTTCCTGCTGGTAAAGTTCCGCGGCGGTCGCTAAATAAATGCCCGATGGCCAAAAGCTCCCAGCCCGTTTCCGTCGTCACCGGCGGCGCGGGTTTTCTCGGGTCGCATCTGGTGGACCGGCTTCTGGCGGAAGGGCATCGCGTCATTGCCATCGATAATTTAATCACCGGCAACACCGCGAACATTGGCCACCTCGCCGGAAACGAGAAATTCCAATTTATCAAACACAACGTCTCCAACTTCATTTTTCTGCCGGACGAAAAGATCGACTACGTTTTTCACTTCGCATCGCCGGCCAGTCCGATTGATTATCTGGAACTGCCGATCCCCACGCTCAAAGTAGGCGCGCTCGGCACGCACAACACGCTCGGGTTGGCCAAGGACAAAAACGCTTCGTTCATT
>QHOF01000409.1 GCA_003219335.1 Verrucomicrobiota bacterium
CTGGATTTCTGGCGGCGGGTAAGTGAGCCATCGAAAAACCTGGATCGTGTTGATGTGATGGCGATAGACAAAGACCGCCACGGGGCGATCAATCCAAAAGTAACAGATCAATACGGCAGCGATGCATAAAACGAGAGTGATCAACGTGCGGCGTAGCAATGTGCGAGACTCGTGCTCGTGCATCGTCATCAAACGGGCACCTCGAATTGGCTCATGAATTTGAATGTCTCGTAGCGCTTCGCGATCTCCTCCATCGTTAAATTGCGCAAACGTTCGAGGCTAAATGCTTCTACGCAAAAACTGGCCAGGACGCTGCCGTAAATCATGGCTTTGCGCAGATCGTTGAAGTGCACCTTCTTTACCGTGCCGGCGAGATAGCCGGCCATGCCGCCGGCGAATGTGTCCCCTGCCCCGGTCGGATCGTGAATATCTTCGAGCGGATAAGCGCCACAACTGAAGAACTGATCGCCTTCGCCAAAAAGCAGCGCGCCGTGCTCTCCTTTTTTTATCGCAACATAGGCGGGTCCCATCTTTCGAATGCGACGCCCGGCTTTGATGAGGCTGGTTTCCTTCGTCATCTCGCGCGCCTCACTGTCGTTCAAGATCAGCAGATCGACGCGCCGAAGCAGCGCGTCGAGATCGGGTCGCGCGCTCTCGATCCAAAGATCCATCGTGTCAGCGACGACGAAACGTGGGCGCTCCATTTGATCGAGCACATGCACTTGCAGCGATGGTTCGATGTTAGCCAGCAGGACGAAATCGGTCTGCCGATACGCCTCCGGCAATACCGGTTTGAAATTTTCGAACACATTCAGCTCGATTGAGCGCGTCTCGCGCGTGTTCAAGTCCCACGCGTATTCGCCCGACCAGCGGAACGTTTTCCCCTTTACTCGCTGCACACCTTTAGTGTCAATCTTGCGCTCTTTCCAAAATTCGAATTCCGATTCAGGAAAATCGTTGCCTACGACACCGACCAACCGAACCGGCGAAAAGAAACTTGCAGCGAGCGCGCCGTATGACGCCGAGCCGCCTAACAACTCTGAATGTTCCTCTACCGGCGTCTTAACCGTGTCGATCGCTATGGAGCCAACAACGAGAACGGACATGGGTCAGAATGACGAATGTCGAATGACGAATGACGAATTAAGCACGAACGACGAGGGACGCAGGACAAGCGCTTCGTACTTCATCATTTCTCGTTCCCGCTCCTCCAAATTTTGGAGAAAATCAGGTGCAGCGCTCTGGCTTCGAGCCATAGCTCGCGCGCTTCGGACTTCAGTTCGGGAACGGCGCGAGCGGCCATGCGCAAAAAGTCCTTGCTCTCACGCGCTTCTTTCTTACACGTCCCAATGCACTTCAGAAATTCCTTTTTTGAAACTGCATCGTCGGCTTCGTCGTAATTAGGTACGACACTCGTTCCTGCGCCGAGTAGTTGACTAATGATCCGTTCAGTGAGCGGTCCCGCCGGGATATTTTTCGCAAAATCAATCATCGCTTCGCCAAATCGAGCCGTCCGCTCCTCCAAATCGTAGGCCGGCTTTCTGTTAGGCTCCTCGCGAACGTGGGGCGCCTCGTTATCGAACCGAAATGATTCTTCCGAGTGGCCGGAATCTTCGGGTTTCGTCATTCCTTCGTCATCGGTCATTTGTCATTCGTCATTCATGCCAGCATGTCGGTCAACAATGCTGTGCGCCTTGAGCAAGGCCGAAACCATCACTACCCGCTTTGCTCCGGCGTCGATCACACTCTGTAGATTGTCGATATTGATTCCGCCGATGCAGAAAATCAGCAGACTCACTTCTGTGTGCACGCGCGCGATGTCCGCCAGGCCGATCGGCGGATAATCGGGTTTTGTGGGCGTGGCGAAGATCGGGCCGAAGCCGATGTAGTCCGCGCCTTCGCGCTGCGCGGTGAGCGCCTGTGCGATGCTGTGCGTCGATTTCCCGACCAAAATCTGCCGACCTGCTTTGCGTCGCGCGACCTCGATCGAGTCGTCATCCTGCCCGACATGCACGCCTTCAACAGGAACACGGCTGGCGATTTCGGCGTAATCGTTCATGATCAGTGGCATGGAAGATTCCTCTGTGAGTTCGTGAAGCTCAGCCGCGAGATCCGCCAGTTGGTCGATTGATCTCCCCTTTCCACGAAGCTGAATCAGATCCACGCCGCCTTCGATCATTCGCTCCACAACGCGGGTGGCATCGGATGGTTCGACGTAGCCGAGATCAATGATGCCGTAGAGGCGGCACTCACTGAGCGTTCTCATGTGCTCAAGGAGCGACGGCTTCCAAGCCGTCGAGAGCAAAAATGCGACGACTGGGAAGCCGTCGTTCCTTGATTTCACTACTCATGCAGACGAATTGGCCGCGAGGCCAGGTCGAGTTTGCCCGCGGAAACGAGGCGATCGATCAAACCGGTGTCGTAGTTTCCCTCACGAAAATCACCGTTGCGCATCATGGCAGCGTGAAACGGCACGGTCGTTTTGATGCCGGTGATGTAGTATTCGTCGAGCGCACGGCGCATTCGATCAATTGCGTTGAGCCGCGTGGCGCCGACCGTGATGATTTTCGCAATCAGCGAGTCGTAATACGGCGGCACGGTGTAGCCGGTATAGACGTGCGAGTCGATTCGCACGCCATGGCCGCCGGGCGCATAATAAAAATCAATACGGCCCGGCGTCGGCTGGAAATCGTTGGCCGGGTCTTCGGCATTGATGCGGCATTCGATGGCATGCAACCGCGGCTCGGCATGGGCGATATGAGGCGAAAGCGGCTGGCCGGTAGCGATGCGGATTTGTTCCTTCACTAGATCGCACCCATAGACTTCCTCGGTAATCGTGTGCTCCACCTGAATGCGCGTGTTCATTTCCATGAAATAGAAACGCCGGTCTTGATCGACCAAAAATTCGATCGTGCCCGCATTTTCGTAGCCGACTGACTTGGCGAGTTTCACCGCGGCGTTGCCCATTTTCCTGCGGAGTCCCGGCGTCATCAACGGCGACGGACATTCTTCAATCACTTTCTGGTTGCGACGCTGAATGGAGCAATCGCGGTCGCCGAGATGCACGATGTGGCCGTGGCTATCGGCGACGATCTGAAATTCCACGTGGTGCGGATTAACGATGAGCTTCTCCAGATATACCTGATCATTTCCAAACGCCTTCTGCGCCTCGTGCCGCGCACTGTGAAAAGCCGATTGAAGGCTGGGCTCGTTATGTGCCGTGCGCATCCCACGACCGCCACCGCCGGCCGCCGCCTTGATCATTACCGGGTAACCGATTTTCTTTGCGACCTTCATCGCTTCTTCTTCGGTCTCGACGATTCCATCGCTTCCCGGCGTCACGGGCACACCGGCTTTTCGCGCGAACGCGCGCGCTGCGTTTTTATCGCCCATGGCCTGCATGGCGCGTGAAGAAGGCCCGATGAATTTGATGTTGCAGCTTTCGCACACCTCCGCGAAATGCGGATTCTCGGCCAGGAACCCATAACCGGGATGAATGGCATCGACATCGCCAATCTCGGCTGCGCTCATGATCCGATCGATCTTTAAGTAACTTTCCAAGCTCGGCGGCGCGCCGATGCAGATGGATTCATCCGCAAGTTGCACATGCAGCGAATCGACGTCCGCTTCCGAATAGACTGCCAGGGTGCGAATGCCCAGCTCTTTGCAGGCACGAATCACCCGCAGCGCGATTTCACCGCGATTGGCAATCAGGACTTTCTCGAACATCGCTTTTTTGTCATTCTGAGCGCAGCGAAGAAATCTCTGATCAATTCGTTGTGGCCGCGCCCGGAGCAATAGTCAGAGATGTTTCGCCGTGCCTGTCCTAAGTGAAGTCGAAGGGCTCAACATGACAAACAGAAGCGGCATCCCGATAGCAAACGCTAACCCCATACGAAGATTTTCGTCACGTTTTAACGAACTCTGAACAGCACCTGGCCGAACTGCACGGGCTTCCCGTTTTCCGCCATCACTTCGGCGATAACACCGTTGGTTTCCGCCTTGATTTCGTTCATCACTTTCATCGCTTCGATAATGCAAACAACGGTGTCTTCGGTGACGGCTTTCCCGACATCGACAAAGGGCGGCGTGTCCGGAGACGCGGCGCGATAGAATGTGCCGACCATCGGAGAAACGATGTCTCTCAGCGGGACGCTCTCGATCGGCTTGGGCGCGGCAGGCGCGCTTTCCGACACGGCCGGTGCGGTTTTGGGTGCAGCGGCAACCGCAGGCGACGCAGTCGTTGCCTCGCCAACGG
>QHOF01000410.1 GCA_003219335.1 Verrucomicrobiota bacterium
GAACATGTCGGCTGAGATTAAAAAGGAAATTCAGCTGGAGATCGCGCATGTCTTGTTCACGGACATCGTCGGTTACTCGAAGCTGCCTATTAACGAACAACGAGCCTTAATCGAACGCCTGAACGAGATCGTCCGTAGCACGGATGAATTTCAGGCTGCAGAGACGGCGGGACGCTTGATCAAAATTCCGACGGGCGACGGTATCACGCTGGTTTTTTATCATAGCCCGGAAGCGCCGGTCGAATGCGCGTTGGAAATAAGCCGCGCGCTTGAGAAACATCCGGAACTTCAGCTGCGGATGGGAATTCACAGTGGCCCAGTCAGCGGGGTGATCGACGTGACCGGAAAAGCAAATGTGGCCGGCGCTGGCATCAACATGGCACAGCGCGTGATGGACTGCGGCGATGCCGGACACATTTTGCTGTCAAAGCACGTAGCTGAAGATCTCGAGCAATACCCTCACTGGCAGCCGTACCTGCATGAACTAGGCGAGTGCGAAGTGAAACACGGCGTGCGGGTTTCTGTTGTTAATCTGTACACTGAGGAGCTCGGCAATCCAGCAGTGCCGGAAAAGCTGAAAGCGGCGCGTGTTGCTGCGGCTGCAGCGAAAAAGCGGGCGGCTTTCCGACGGCTGTCGTTAGGCGTATTGGCCCTGGTTGCTGCGCTCGGCGCGGCCGGTTTTCTCCTATTTTATTATCACAAACGACCACTTACCGCGTTAGAACTATCAATTCCTGAGAAGAGTATCGCGGTTTTGCCGTTTGAAAACCGGAGCCGCGATCCTGACAACGCTTACTTTGCTGATGGCATTCAGGATGAAATCCTGACGCGCTTGTCCAAAATCGCGGATCTAAAAGTAATCTCGCGCACTTCGACGCAGCATTACAAAACCGCGCCGGAAAATCTGCGCGAAATCGCCAGGCAACTTGGCGTCGCCCACATTCTGGAAGGAAGCGTGCAAAAGAGCGGCGATGTTGTGCGTGTGAACGTACAGCTAATCAAAGCAGCCAATGATTCCCATCTGTGGGCCGATACCTTTGATCGAAAATTGACTGACCTCTTTTCCGTCGAGAGTGAAGTGGCTAAAGCCATTGCCGACCAGTTGCGGGCGAAACTCACCGGTCAGGAAGAGCAAGTCATTGCCGCCAGACCCACAGACAATGTCGAGGCTTACGATGCTTACCTGCGCGGGCTGGCTTATTCACTGAAAACTGGAAACGCACCCGCCCGCGCCCTTGGGGCACAGAAATATTTCAGAGAAGCGGTCCGGTTGGACCCAAAGTTCGCTCTGAGTTGGGCACTGCTGTCATACGTGGATGCGGTCGGCTACGTCACAACCAATCTTCAACCGACAGTTGCGCTCCGTGAAGAGACACGGCAGGCAGCTGAAACCGCGCTCACCCTCCAGCCCAATCTCGGCGAGGCCGTATGGGCCAAGGGATATTACCACTACGCCTGCCTGAAGGATTACAACACCGCGGAGCATTACTTTGAGCAGGCGCGACAGCTCCTGCCCAATAGCAGCCGGATTCCTGAATCGTTAGCCTACGTCACACGGAGGCAAGGCCAGTGGGACCAGAGCGAACCGTACTTCAACGAAGCCGAGCGGCTCGACCCGCGCAACGTCGTCTTGCTCACCCAGCACGCGGTTTACTATAGCGCGCTGCGTCGTTTCCCCGAAGCGCTGCGAAAACTTGATCAGGTTCTCGATATTACACCGGACGACGTGGATACCTTGGCGGAAAAGGCCGCTATAGCACAAGCTCAGGGCGATCTTCCGCGAGCCTCGGCGCTTCTCGCTCCGCTGCATCCGAACGCCGACGACCCCACCGCGTTGGAAACACAAGTTTACCAAGCGATCCTGGAGCGCCGCCCTGCACCAATCATCCCTCGGCTAAAGGAAATATTAGCCAAGCCTGATCCAGCGTTGGGTTACATCAATGGCGAACTGCGCTTTAATTTAGGCTGGGCGCAAGAAGTCGCCGGCCAACATGCCGCCGCCCAGGAAAGTTGGCGACAGGCGCGCAGCGAACTGGAACCTTTTCTCAAAGAGCAGCCGCAAAATTTTAGCCTCATTGGCGATCTCGCACTGACCAATATGGGCCTTGGTGACAAAGCTGCCGCTCTCGCTCTGTCGGAACGAGCTATGGCTGCGAATCCGATCGAGAAGGACGCGCTAGAAGGTCCCATTCCGACCGAGATCCTCGCCCGCGTGGCTGCGCAGATGGGACAGCCCGACCGCGCCATTGCCACTTTACAGAAACTGCTCTCGATACCGCACATTGGCGCATTCGCGCCGCTCACTCCTGCGCTGCTCCGGCTCGATCCGATGTTCGATCCGCTCCGGAATGATCCGCGCTTCCAAAAACTTGTGGCCTCGCCTGCACCGAGATAGGTATGCCTGCCGAAGTTAAGAAGGAAATCCAGCTGGAGATCGCGCATCTCTTATTCATCGACGTGGTCGGGTATTCGAAACTGCTGGTCAACGAGCAGATTGAGTTAATGCAAGAACTCAATCGAATTGTTCGCGGAAC